>JAHFEN010000035.1 GCA_023248455.1 Microcaldota archaeon
GCGCGGCAATCTGGTACTGGTTGAATGCAACCACGAGCACCAGCGCTGCAAGCATGATGGTCAGCAGGCTCTTGTACTCGAAGAGCCCGCCCTGGCTTCCCTTCACCGCTTCCTCATTTTTCTTCTCTCCCATCACAACACCTCGTTTTTTATTGTTTAGTTCTTTCGCTTGCTGTAAGTTTTACAACACTTGTAATGCTTTATGCACCTATAGTATTTTAAATCTATGTAAGCCTAACACAGAATGTAAAGGTTATTAGCATGGTATCAAAAGGAATCCTTGAACAACTGAGCCCGCTTGAGGCAGAGGTTTTCAAGGCAATGACTCCCGGCAATAAATTCAGGGTTAGGGCGGTACACTCTGCGGTTGCGAAAAAACAGAAGGTCCTTCTTACCAGCGTGGCAGTGATGCTTGACAGGCTGCATGAAAAGGGCTTGGTCGGGAGGGATACGGAAACATGCCGCGGCGGCACCAGATACATATACTTCCTAAAGAAGGCCCATGGGCAGATCGAGGAGGACTACATAAAGCAGCAGGTAGATCGCATGATAAGCAAGTTTGGCGACAGCGCCGTTTCATACTTCCACAAGAGGTTCGCAGAAGGCAAGAAGTGACCTGAAACCAGTTCCTGGATTAGGTATATAAGCAGTTTCATCCGCAAGGGCTGTGTGGGGGAAATCCCTGCTGATGTGGATACATGGAAGAGCTAAACTGCGTGATAGGGCCGTGCCTTGCGGCGTTCGAGCAAAACCCGCTAGGCGTTGCCACGATGGCCGTTTTCGGAAGCATAGCCCTGCTCTCGCTTTACAAGATGGCTGCAAAGCACAGCATGCGCTCAAGGATAAGATGGTCCTATCCGCTAGTGTTCTCGCTCCTGTTCATTGTGACTTATTTCTCGTTTTCGATGGTGTGCCATGCCAGCACGTCATTGTGCAGCGACCACGCAATCCTGTATAGCATCCCGTCCGCAATAATCGGCGCGCTCCTGTTCGGCTACATAATACTGCCCAGGATTTATCTTGCGTGGAGCAAAGGCAGGCTGTCAGAAGTCCTTTCGAAATACTTGCCAGAGAGTGTGCCCGTCTACGTGGCGGACAGTGGCAAGCCGTATGCATTTTCATACGGGGGCTTCAAGAGATGGATAGTGGTTTCGCAGGGCATGATAGATGTGCTCTCGAAAAAAGAGCTCCATGCAGTGCTTCTGCACGAGTACGGCCACCTGACTGTCAATTCCTCCCTTTACAAGGCCAGCCGCGTCATCTATTCGAAAATACCTGTCCTGCACGCGTTCCTTGACGGGCGAAAACTTGACGATGAGGAGGAAATACGCGCCGATGCGTTTGCCGCAAGGGCGCAGGGCACTGCAAAATATCTCGATTCCGCAAAAAGAAAACTCGAAAACTACTTCGGATGCTGAATTGGTCGGACAGGTCATTTCCGCGGAAACAGTGCGTGTGACTAGAGTTTCTTACCTCGGATCAGTCTAAAATAAATAATAACAGCACCAATACAAAGTGCAGAAACAAACAGGAGCAGAAGAAGAGGGAGCTTGTCGCTTTTTTCCCGTTCTGCTTCAATATGCGTTGGGAAGACATTCAAAGTGCGATTGAATGTTTGCGTACCTATGTATATGTATTGAGAATTGGTTCTACCAATACTGGAGTCGGCTTGGACGGTTACCCTGTAAATATGAATGTTGTCGAATTCATAAGAATCCCCTTTTAATGGCTCACTAGACAGGAACGGAACACCTTTCCATTCACCGCCCCTAGCGGCAGGGTAATTGTTAAGGAGTGCCTGTGCAATGTCCTCCTGATCGCGGTTTCCGCGGCGAGTGTGCGCGGAAATGAACCCGTTTCTTTTGAAGAAATAGAAAAGCAAGGCAATTGCCTAATGAAAACAAGCCGACTTTGGCAATTGCCTGGGCTATGCGAGCTGCTCAGGCTAATCAATAAGCATCAGACCGTCCGCTTGGCTCTGATTCGTCAGCCTGAGCGGCAGAAAAAGACACACAGGTCATTTCCGCGAGGCATGAAAGTGCTATGGTTTTCTCTGCTAATCCCAGAAAATCTGCGTGGCACAAATTGCATTTACTAGGAAATGCGGATTAGAGACAAGAGTTATTTTCCATCTCTAAACCATAAATGCATTAGTTATTAGTCGTCTGGTGTTGCATCAAATTCTTTTCGCATGTCATCCATACACTTTTTCATGGCTTTTGGATCTTTCATTAGTTCCATCATTTTATTCATTTTTTTTATGTGCTCCTGATCATCCTTTTGATACATCTCCATACCATGCTTTTTACTCAATTTTGCCATCTCCTCAAATGTATTGGCATGGAATTCTTTATTGCAAGTTCCACTGAGTTGTTTACAAGTCATAGTTTTCATATTTTATCACCTAAGTAAATGTATTTTAAGCCTATATAAATCTTACTTGAAAACCTAAAATTGGTGACGTTTACTTTATTGCTCACTTTTAGAAGGTCTATTTATAGCTTGCCGAGCTGATTGACGAATCGGCATTAGACTGACCATCTGATGCAATAGCACGTCGAAGGCGATTATTTCCCTAGGTTTCCCTAGCATTCTTGTTGGGAAATGGGGTGTGAAAAATCGACGAAAAACAAGCAGTTAGGTGATTGCCTAACTGTTTTTGCCCATGTTAGGCTATTGCCAAAGTTGAGCGTGTCGCTCAGGTTGACTAATAGGCATCAGACCGTCCGTCCCTCGTCACTCTAAACCCGTTTCGCGAACTCAAGCAGGAACTCATCCAGCCTGTCATTGGGTATGGTGGCGCCAGCGGCAATGTTGTGCCCACCTCCCACCCCTCCTATGGGCGCGCAGACTTCTGTCAATATTTTTCCCAAATTCAAGCCGTCATTCACGAGTTTTCTAGTCCCTCTTGTTGAAAGCTTGATCTTGCCAGATTCCTCAAGCGAAAGCGCTAGCACTGGTTTGTTCCTGGCTCCTGGGAAAAGCATTCCCGCCACCACACCAATGATGGAGTCAGAAATCACGCCTCTTCCATCAATCAGCATGAATTTGCCCAAATCCTGCGAGTTTTTCATGGCAAACCCAATCCCCTCGCGCAAATTCCTCCTGTGCTCTGCCAAAAGAACAAGCGCCTTCTCATAAGCGCCCAGCCGCGAGAGGCAGACATCCACCCCGAGCTCGGCCCTGCTGTTCCTTCCGCACGCATTCAGGACTGTTGAAAACTCAGATGCATCGCGAAGCTCGGTTCCCTCCTGCCTGTTTAAGAGCGTGAAAACCTCCCCAGTGAGCCTGCCCGCAGCTTCTGGCGATATTTTCATGGAAAGCATCTCAGCAAGGGAGGACACCAGCTTCTTTTTCTCAGAGGCAGAAAGGTCATGATAAGTGCGCCACTTCTCGCCTTTTTTCAGCTCGATTCCAAGCTCTGACAGGAATTTCGCGCATGCTTCCTCATGCCCGGTCAGGCCCGGAAGGTATGGCTCGTCGGCGTAAAGGAGAAGCTGCGTCATGGGCCTTGAGTTCCTGCCGAATAGCCGCAAGTCAGTTGAAACTTCCACAGCATTCTGCCCCACTGCCTCCTCCAGCATCCTTTTGTTCAGGCTGCGAAGGGGGCATTGAATGTCCCCAACCGCGCCTACCACTCCCAAATCCGCTGAAACCCCGAAGACAAAATACGCGCAGCCCGCGGCGGAAAGCTCGCTTCCGCCGTCAAAGCCGAACAGGTGGGGGTTTGCCTGGAGGTGCGACTTTGCCATGGGCTGGTGGTGGTCGATTATTACCACGTCTCCCTTCAGCTCATCGACAGAGGGTGAGCCGCTCCCCAAATCCACGAAGATTATTTCCTTTTCAGCCTGGAGCGAATCAACAAGCTCAGAATCAACCTTGCGAACTGCCTTCATCCGGTATTTTTTTCCGCTCCCCTCGAACCAGGACGCCACAATCGACCCGGAAGTTATCCCGTCGCAGTCGTAGTGGTGCATAATGAGCGGGTCACCCATGGCTCCTGCTGCAGCTTTCGCCTCACCGCACCTCTGCAAGAATGCCTTCGCGTCACCCATGCAAACAACGACTCATTTTGGCAAAATACATGTATAAAAGGCAGCCTGCGCAAAAATGATGCATGGACGTTGAGATGGCTTCCGACGTGGAGAAAACGGTGTCCGACATAGTGGACACCCTTTCCTATGGGCATATCAACGAATTCCGCTTAATCTGCATGCGCTCGCGCAATGCGACTGCAAACGCATATGCGAGGATCTGGAACCTTCCTGACATCTGGCAAAAGGCCCTCGGCGTAAGCGCGTTCTACATAATCGAGGTGGTCTCGCAGCACTATGACCCCTTGCCGCAGGAAAAAAAGGAGAAGGTACTCATACACGAGCTTCTGCACATACCAAAGACCTTCTCGGGCGCCCTCCGCCCGCACCGCGGCAAGGTGAAAATAAACGAGAGGACAGTGGACGAACTGCACAAGATATATAAAGAGCGCAAGAAGCAACTTGCTTTTGCGGGAGCCAAAAAGCTCCGCTTGGCAGAGGACATGTTCTGACGGGGTAAGGCGCTTGGCTCCATGCAGGAGGCGCATCCAAGGTGCGGCATATGAAAATCGGCATCATCGGATTCGGCAGCATCGGCAGCTTCCTGGCAAAAAATCTCAGCAAGGAAATTCTTTGGGTGGCTGACATTTCGCCAGAGGCGAGAAAACGCTTCAAATCCGCCGGGCTGAAATGCAAATTCTATTCCAAAATCCCTGCAAAATGCGGCGGAGCCAACCTGGTGGTGGAGGCGGCATCGCAGAAAGCCGTCCCTCTCCTTGCCAGGTGCCTCCATCATTCAGATGTGATGATGATGTCAGTAGGGGCGCTTGCGGATGAAAGGCTGCAAAAGCAGTTGGTCTCTGTGGCAATGACGAACAAGCGGAAAATTTACCTGCCCTCTGGCGCAATAGGCGGGATGGACGCAATCTCGTCAGTCGGCGGAAAGCTGGAGCTTTTGCTGCTTGAGACAACCAAGCCGCCTGCCTCGCTCGGGCGTAATGACAAGGCCCGCACCGTGGTGTTCGAGGGCAGCGCTGGGGAGGCCTGCCGGCTCTACCCCCAGAACGTGAACGTGTCCGCAACCCTTTCGCTTGCAGGAATCGGCTTTGGCAGGACAGTGGTGCGCATTGTGAGCGACCCAGCTGCAAAATCAAACACGCACAAGATATTCGCCCGGTCAGCAGCAGGCACCATGATGCTTGAATTCGAGAACCTGCCTTCGCCCGAAAACCCCAAAACTTCCATGCTTGCAGCGCTTTCAGCCCTGCGGAGGATAAGGAAGATTGACGAAACGCTGCAGATAGGCTAGCTTTCGGGCCTGCCTTACGGTAATTGCTGCAATGAACAAGCGAACTGTGCGATGGCATACGGAGATGATGGCATGATAATAGGCGCAATGAACAGCCCGAAAAACGACCTTGTTTCGGAACTGCAGCTTTTCGGCGAAATGGGCTTTGACTTCGTGGAAATCACCGTCGAGTCTCCTGCCGCTACCCCTGAGAAAATAGCGGCAAACAAAAAGGCAATACTCGACACCCTGCACTCCTACAATTTCGGCGTGCTTTCGCATTACCCCTGGTACTTCTCGGTTGCCCACCCCTACCAAACCATACAGGACGCAATAATACGGGAATTCGCACGCGCATTTGATGCCGCAGCCTCGCTTGGCGCCAAATACGCCACCATACACACCGAGTTCATGCCGGCGGGAATCCAGGACAGGCCTGTGCACAGGGCAAAAACAATCGACAGCGTCAAGAAGCTGCACAAGGAAGCGGCTGAACGCGGCCTGCAGCTTCTAATAGAAAATTACAATGCAAGCTCATTCTCAATAAAGGAGTTCAAGGAACTCTTTTCAGACCTGGACACCGGGATGACCCTCGACATAGGGCACGCCTCCACCTCGGACGGCGAAGGCATGAGCAATTATCTTGCGCAGTTCAAGAAAAGGGTGCGCCACGTGCACCTCCATGACAACGACAAGCGGCAGGACCAGCATCTCCCGCTTGGCGCAGGCAAAATCGACATTGCAAAAGCAGTGGCAGAGCTCAAGTCGTTCTACGACGCTACTATCACGCTCGAAGTGCATTCTTCCGACCGCGAGTACCTGGAAGCAAGCAAGGACAGGCTGGAAATACTCTGGTACGGCAAAGAGCACCACGAGAGGAACAAGGAATACCAGATGCCGAAAAAGTAGCTAATTTTCCTTGTTCTTCAGAATTTCCTGCGCTTCCTGCGCGTCCACCCTAAGCCTATACTTTGACATCAGCCCCCTCATATCCAATTTCTCCTCAGAAATTAGCTTTTCAAGCGCCTTGCCGGTTATTTTCTGTATCCCCAGCCGTACAACCGCATCTAGGGCAGGCAAGCTCGGCTCGTTGCACATGAGCCGCAGCACCTCTACCATCCCGCTTTTTGCCAATTTGCCCTTTGACCAGCACGCGAAAGCATCAAGAAGCCTTTTCTCGTCAAGAGCCAGCGTATCTGCCTTCTCCCGTTTCAGCGACTGCAGCGTGTTTGTCAGTGTGGAAGCTGCGAACTTTTCATCAATCCCTTGCTTCACAGCAGCGGCAAAAAAGGAAATTTCTGGAGTAGCCCCAAGCATCGTGAATGCGGAGTTATGCGAAATCAGGCCCTTTGCGCCGGAAAGCTGCGCAGCAAGTTCCGAATTCAGCGTTGAAAGGAGCTCGCCTTTCTTCTCCT
>JAHFEN010000036.1:0-1627 GCA_023248455.1 Microcaldota archaeon
CAACCGCGACTTCCCCGGCAAAAAAGAACGCGAACAGGAGGATGGACCCTGGCAAAAGCGCCACCAGGTATTCCGCTATGCTTCGGGGCATGCCCTTGGGGATGAACGAGAGCATGGATGCCTCGTCTTCCTTCTGGGATGTGGCCTGCGGCTGCTGTTTTTGTGCTGGCAAATTCACCACCTGAAGTATCAAATCGCGCTTCATATATAAAGGCTTTCGCTCGCGTTCCCAGGTTCACTTTTTTTCGGATTCGGATGGCTTATCCGCCTTCTGCGCAGAAGCCTGCTGGGAAGGGTGCGGAATTTGCGCTGCAACCTTATCCGACTCGGCCTTTGCAGCCATTGCCTTCTGTTCCTGCTCAAACGCGTCGCATTTTTTGGCGAAATCGTCGAGCGCAAGGGCAAGGTAGGCTCCCTTCTCGGTGAGCTTGTAGAAGTTCTGCCTTCCCTTTTTCTCTATTGTGACCACCCCGTGCCTGCGCAGGTTCACAAGCAGGTTTACTGTGTGGACGTAGGATGCGTTCGAGGCCCGGGCGAGCTTGGACGGGTACCACTGCTGCTGCGAATCCTTGAGAAGCATGAGAACAGTGGCTGGCTTCAGCTTGAGGAATAGCGTTTTCATGTTGGTTCCCATCGGTAATCAAGCGAGCTCTTCAGGGGCGAACAGCCGCTCGCAGTGCCTGCAGCGCAGGTGCCCGGCGTCCACTCGCACGAATGTGGTCTCTGCGCGCTCCAGGTTGGTTATGCATTTGGGGTTGGGGCACCGAAGCGTGCCTGAAAGCGACTTGGGCATCTCAACCGCGCGCTTTTCAACCACTTTCGAGTTCCGGATTATGTTTATTGTCGCAGAAGGCGCTATGAGGGAGACGCGGTTGGCCGTCTTCTCGTCCAGGAAAACGCCCTCGAGCTTCACTATGTCCTTCCTGCCGAATTTTTTTGAAGGCGCGTTCATTATGAGCGCTGCCATCTTGTTCAGGGGGTATGCGTTGGACAGGATGGAAAGCACCTTTGCGCCAGAGCCTGCCTTCAGGTGGTCAATCACCGTGCCTTCGGATATTTTTTCTACTGTCAATGGCATAAGTCTCAACCCTTTGAAGCGAGGTGAAGCACGGCCATGCGCACTGGCACGCCGTTCTTCGCCTGCTCGAAATACCTTGCCCGCGGATCCGCGTCCACTTCAGGAGGTATTTCGTCCACCTTTGGGAGCGGGTGCAGGATTGCAAGGTCGGCATCAGCGGTTTTGAGGACGTTTCGGTCCACGCGGAACTCCTTCTGCATTTTTTCCCCCTCGTACTGGTCCTGGAAGCGCTCTTTTTGTATCCGGCACACGTAGAGGACGTCGGAGCCCTTGAGGTTCATGTCCGCAGTCTGGGAAACGCTCGTGCCGAACTTTTCCTTTGTCTCCCGGATTATGTCCTCGTCCATGCGGAGGGCTGGCGGGGAGATGAGCGTCACGTCCGCCCCGAACATCCCAAGGCCGAAGAGAAGCGAGCGCATGGTGCGGGCGTGCTTTAGGTCCCCGAGGAGCGAGACTTTCAGGCCCCCTATTTTCCCTTTCAGCTTTTTTATCGTGTACAAATCCAGCAGCGTCTGCGTGGGGTGCTGGTTGCCGCCGTCGCCTGCGTTT
>JAHFEN010000036.1:1689-6688 GCA_023248455.1 Microcaldota archaeon
CAGCACTATGACATCCACGTAGCCGTCAATCATGCGGATGGTGTCGCCCAGCGTTTCCCCTTTTGCTGTGGATGAGATTGAAGGGTAGAAAGTCATCAGCTTTGCGCCAAGGCGCTTTGCAGCAGCCTGGAAGGACATGTTGGTGCGCGTGGAGGGCTCAAAGAACATTGTGGAGACGATTTTGCCCGAGAGAAGCGCATTGGCCTTCTTTGAGAGCATCCGCTCCATCTTGGCAGCTTCGGAAAGCACCTGCTCCACGTCTTTTTTCCCAAGGTCGCGTATGGAAATAAGGTCGTGCATCCCCACCACATGCCCGCGCCCGAAGCCCGCGGTTCGCCGCGGGTAAAGGCGCGAATGTTTCACCATTAGTGAATGAGGGCCACCAAGCTCGCCTTTAGGCGTGGGCTTGTGACACCTATTCTTTATGCCGCCCAACCTTTATAAAATGCGATTTTAACAGGTGAGAAACGCTATTTGGCGGATGGCAATCATTTATAAAATAGGTGGTATATAATTGAATCTTCTGTATAAATTGGGAGGGATAATGTGTCGTTTGTTCAAAGGTTCTTGAAAGAACAGAACTCGCCTGGTCTTGCAACGATAAGGGAGCTTCATGAGGAAACTAACAGGAAATGGCTTGGGCACGCGTGTTTTAGGCACGCGCTCTTGCACTTTGAAAGGGCATACCCCGCAGATGTGCTTGTCAAGGTGGTCAATAAAAAAGGCAGACTGGCTGGCTTGGTAAAACAGCACAAGGCACCTTTCCGCGCACAGGAAAGGATTGCTGATTTGTGCTTTGTTGCAGCCTCGCTTGATGAAAACCACCATACCAAAAAGGAATTGCTTCGTGAGGCAATGGTGGGATACATAAACCTTCGCGGAAACCGGGAAAGGCAGGACGCCTGCAGGATAGGCATAGCGAAAATAGATATAGCTGAAGCCGATACGATAAATGACCCAGAGACAAAGCGTAATTTGTACTATGAGGCCAAGATACTTTTCGAAGCTGCTGGCATGAAAAACGAGGCCCAAGACTGCGCTGGCTTGGTAAAATTATACACCGATTAAGCTTATACACTGGTGGACAGCCTGCGTCAAAATAAGCCGGATGGTTCCAAACGAAACCAAACACCGCGATAGCAACCGTTTTAATGCCTTTAGTGCCTTCTCCTTGCATGAGATATTTGGCAATAGGAATAGCGCTTGTGCTGCTGGCTTCCCTTTACGGATGCAGCGGAGAGCCTATAAACCAGGGGATGACCAAGGATGGCAGGCCTTACCGCGGCTCTGCGACTCCGAAGGTAGTTATTTACGAGTATTCAGACTTCCAGTGCCCGTTCTGCAGCAAAGCGCAGCCCACCATAGAGCAGCTGCTGCGCGCCTACCCTGCGGATGTGCAGGTGCAGTTCCGCTTCTTCCCGCTGGACACACACCCCCAGGCATTCGGGGCTGCGCTTGCAGGCGAATGCGCTGAGCAGCAGGGGGCTTCGGCTTTCTGGAAAATGCACGACTTGATGTTTGCCCACCAGGACGCGCTCCTTGACTCTGACCTGAAGGGCTATGCAGCTCAAGCAGGATTGGCTGCCCAGAAGTTCGAGCAATGCTTTGGCTCAAGCGAGGCAGCTGCAAAGGTGAGGGCCGACATGGCTGAGGGTGCGTCAGTTCGCGTGCAGGCGACCCCGACATTCCAGATCGGCGAAAGCCAGGTTATGGGCGCACAGCCGTTCGCCAAGTTCAAGTCCGTGATTGACAGCGAGATAGCGAGAGTGGGCTAGGGGATAGCCGCGGGTTTTCCTGGCTCAGCGCGCTTTTGGCAGCCCTTTTTTGTCCGCGCCTTTTTCCTGCCTTGTTTTCTTCCTGCTGAAGTAGTAAGCGGCAACTGCAATGAAGCCAATGGAAACCGCTGCAAGCGCAATTGCGCCCCCATCGATTCCGCCGCTCTTTTTCGAAAGAAGCGTGTTCGATGCGGCAATGGCGCGGTCAGACGCCATGATGCAGTCCGCATAAAGCGAGTCGGCAAGGAAACCTTCTGCCTTTGAAACCTCTGCTTCAATCTGAGAAGCATCCTTTTGATCCTCCTGGGCGGCTTTCTGCTTCACTTCGGAAAGCGCGGCCCTTGCCACCTCAAGAGAAGACAATGCCGATGCCTGGAGCGATCCCATCGCATCTTGAATGGATTGGCTTGCGGAAACAAGCTTCGCATAGGATGCGTTTGCCTGCTGCAGCGCAGTGCCTGGTGAAAGCGCTGCTTTGGTGGCAGCCGCCATCCCCTTCTCCGAATCATCTATTTTTGCCTGGGCTGCGACCGGCGTGATTGCAAGGCGCTTCTTGCTCTGGCCGGAAAGGGCAGAGAACTGTGAGGAGTATTGCGCAAGCAGCTTGTCTGTGCCTGCGCGAAGCTCTTGATACGCCCCGCTGATTTTCTGCAGCTCTTCCTTCAGCCTCGCATCTTCCAATAGGGAAATTTCCGCAAGCCCGGAGATCAGGGCTTTTGCGCGGGAGGATGATGAAAAGGAGCCCAGGTAGTCGCCATCGGAATAGAGCCTGTTTGCAGAGGCGATTTCCTTTTCAGCCTGAGAAAGCCCTGTGCCCTGCGATGGTGCTGCGCCCTTTGCGGCTTTTGCAAATGTGCTGGCTGCTTCGGTGGCAGACTCCCAGGCAAGAGAGGCAAGGGAAGAATGGGCGTCCGCGGCTGCTTTTCTTGCCTGCTTGAGCGCTTCAGGATACTTGCCTTCATCGGAAAGCTGCGAAGCTGTGCCAAGGGAGGAGGAGAGCTCGGAGGACAGGGCAGACAGCCTTGCTGCCGCCTCACCCATGCCTGCCGAAGACAATCCTGCCTGTGCTTGCTGACATTCTGAAATCAGGCCAGCAGCAGAGGAGTTTTGCTCAATGAACTGGAAGTAGTCTGCCGAAGAAAGCAATAGCTGGGCAGCCTCTTGGCGCATCTGGTCCAGCAATGCCAGCGCCTCTCCTGTCCGGTTTTGAAGAGCAAGGGACTTTGCCTGCGCGAGCGAGAGCCTGTCCCGCTCCCTTCCGAACTCCGCCACATGGGCATCTGCAAAAGCAAGCGCCTCGGAAAGCGCGCTTGCTTCGTCCTTTATCACGTATGATACAGAAACTGAAACGCTTTCCCCCTTCCGAAGCGGCGAGAGAAGGAAGCTTTGGCGGGTGCCTGTGCTCGTGGAGGCGGCAAGCGCCTGCGAAACCTTCCCCACGCCGAGCGAAACTGCCGAGAAGCCGGACACGCTGGAATACGGTTCGTCCACATAAACGAATGCCGAGCCGCAGTCAACTGAGGGGTTCCCAACGGTTATTTCATATGATACTTTGCTGCTGCCCGGGCCAATGCTTGTGAAAGCTGGCGCGGACGCGGACACTGTGAACGGATGGGCAACTTCGTAATCTAGCTCAATTGAGTTTTTGCCCTGCGGCACGTTTGCTATTTCGCCGATAAGGATAGCGCCTTCTCCTGAACCTGAAGCGCTTAGGGAGTAGGCACGCCCGGAATGCTTTGCAGTGCCTTCTGCGGCACCTTGAGGGGCCTCTTCGGCTATTTGAAGAGAGGGCAGCGCGCGCGATGCGAAGAACTGGATGCTTCGCGCCATCCGGGCCCCGTCTTGGGAAGCGTAAAGGCAATCCTCCTGAGAAGAGGTTATCTGCGCAGGCGAATCGCTCTTCGCGAATTCAAATGCAAAGCGCTGGTGGGACGCTGCACCAGGGATGACAATGGTGGCCTTGCCATTGCCGGAAAATGCGTCCGAAATGTCGTCGCCCGAAACTAGATCTGCGGAGTAAATCGGAACTTCGGTGGCTGACAGGAAGGAAAGGCTGCCGCTGTATGAGAATGCGGTCGGATTCTCGGTTCTGATGGAAGCGGAATATTTGCCTGCCTTGCCAAGCACTGGCTGGTCTGAAAGCTCCTGCACGCGCGCGTTTTTAGAAAGAAGCGCTGACAGGTAAAGCGGCATTTTCGATATTGCCTGCTCATGTAGCGAATCAAGCTCTAGCGACAGGCCCTTGAGCCTGCCTGCTGATGCTTCCATATTGAGCTTTCCGTTGGCAAAATTGAGGGAAGCCGAATCGAACGCTGGCAGGAAGCCAGGCTCGCTTTTGCGCATTTCCTGCACCATGAGATTGGTTTTTTCGAATTTCTCTTCAAGAGGAAGGTATGCCTGCGCAAGCCTTTCAAGCGCGCTTTGGCGGTCCTGCTGGGCTGCGTTTGAGATTGCCCGAAAGGTTTCTGGCGAGGATGAGGAGTGCAGAAGAGCGCGGTACTCTGAAAGCTTTTGAAGCTCATAATCCACATCCAGCCCGTCCTTTTGCGCTGACTTGAGAAGCGCCTCCAGAGAATATAGCGACTGCTCTGTTCCTGACTCCAGGGGCAGGAAAAGCCTGGAATCCGCCCGCGCAACTGATTCGGAGGCGAGCTTTAGTGCTTCGGTGTATGCCGCGAACCTTTTTCCAAGAGTGAGTTGCGATTCTGCGGAAGCAAATTTTTCATTTGCAGAATCGAGAAGCCCCTTGGCCTGCTCCAGCGCCTGCGCATCATAAAAAGATCCTCCCTGGGAAGAGAGCTTGCGGCCTGCGGATGAGATTGCAGCCTGCGCAAGCGAGCGCTGCGAGGAGGCCGCTGCTTCTGCGTTCGAGCGTATTCCTGGAAGCGAGGCGAGTGCTGAGGAGGATATTTTTTGCGCCTCGGCTGCCTGCGAGATTGCGGATGAGAGGTAGCCTTCTGCCCCTTCATCTGAAGCGGATGCCTTCGCAGACTCAATCAGCTGCTCTGATGCGGCAAGCTGCCCCACAGCCTTGCGAAAGCCGGAAAGCACACCTGAAAAACCCGAGCCTACAACTGCAAAGTCCGCTCCTGAAACCTGCGGCTGCTCGCCTATGAGTTCCAGCTGCTCCGCCTGGAGGAGGGATATCTCGCGCGAAAGCTGGCCTGAGATTTTTTTCGCGCCTGCCATTGAATCGGAGTATTCCTGGCTCATCTGGATTTCCG
>JAHFEN010000037.1 GCA_023248455.1 Microcaldota archaeon
ACTGTGGCTGGCACGGTATACCGGAAGATACTGGACGAAAGTTCCCAGAAGCTCTCGGACGCGCTTTCCGAGCTCGTGGCATACGAAAGCGCGCAGTTCAACGAGGTATCAGCCTCGCTCTCCGAGAAATTCCTCCAAAAGGCAGTGAATGTAGTGATTCTCTCCACCATATTCGTAAGCATTGTGGTTTCCCTGATATTCAGGACTGCGGTGCCGAGCCTTGCTGTGCTTGTCGGGGCCGCTTCGGACGTGATCATAGCCCTTGGCGCCATGGGGCTGTTCGGGATACCCCTCACGCTGGCGTCTTTCGCCGCCCTTCTCATGCTGGTTGGCTTCTCGCTTGACACAGACGTGCTACTTACCATGCGCGTGATTAAGAGGAAAGAGGGGACTGCGCGCGAGAGGGCGTACGACGCCATGAAAACAGGGGCAACCATGAGCATGGCGCTGCTTCTTAGTTTCATCTGCCTGTTCGTGCTCGCGTCAATCACGCACATCAACACCTATTACGAGATTTCCGCAGTGGCCATTGCAGGCCTGCTTGGCGACCTGGTGGCCACATGGCTGCTCAACGCAGTGATAGTATTGGCTTATGTGGAAAGGGGAGGCCGCACAGGGGAAGCCGAAAAACCTTTCCTTTCTTCCATATTTTCCGGCTAGCTGGTAGATTTGCATGATATCCATAAAAGAAATATCCGAAGGCGGAAAAAGCCGCGAAGTGATGGCGGTATTCGCGTTCCTCGTCATTTCCTGCTGCCTCATGGTGGCGTTCAGGCCCATGGGCGTGTCAATCTACGTTGTCTCGCTCATCCTGGTGGCAGCGGCAGTTTCCTTCCTCAAGAAAGACAGGCTTAGGATCGCAGGCCTCATCGTGATAGTGCTGCTCTCCCTTTTCTCAATGTATTGGAACGGCGTGAAGTTCGGCATTGACTTTGCAGGGGGAGTGCGGATCCCGATACTGCTTGAGAAGCCGGTCAACCCTGTGACAATGGAGGAGATGGTTTCCACTATAAAGACGCGCGCAGCCGCATTCGGGCTTGCCGAGGTAAAGGTGCGCCCGCTGGGCGACTCGGAGATATATGTCGAGCTCCCGCAGAGCAGCCCGCAGCTTGTCACCGACGTTGAGAACCTGCTTTCGCAGCAAGGTGTTTACCGCGGCATAGTGGACGGCAAGGTGGCCATAGGGGGCGAGGACATATACTCCGGCTCCATCGTGCGGATACCCTCGCAATACCTGCGGGGTGCGGACTGGGGCGTGAGCTTCACTGTCACGCAGGCAGGGGCAAACAAATTCGCCAATGTGGCAAAAGGAAAGGCCAATTACCCTCTTTTCATGTTCCTGGACAGGCCGCAGAATGCGGTTATAATAATTTCAGAGAGGCAGCTTCTTGCATCCGCAAAATCGCAGTCGATCACCAAGGCATCCGCACTAGACCTTGCCGGCGCTGCGCTCAAGCTTGAGGGAAGCGGCATACCGCTGTATCTCGAGGAGGACCTTCTCAGGAATTTCTCCGTTTCCCCAAAGGACAACAATACCAAGGCCATAGTCACGAACGGAAGCGCGCTCATACCGAAGCTGAAAAGCGCTGGCTTTGTGGTGGCGGAAAAGCTCGCGGACGAAATAACGCCGGAGTACCTGGTTTCGCCCTCCTCGCCAGCCTCAAACGCGGTTGTGACCTGGAAGGCAGTTGGGCTCCTGACCGCGCCCAGGCTGGTGCCATCGGTGACCGAGGGGATACCCAATTTCGCCTACACCATAAACGGCCCTGCTTCTGGAGATACTGCCACCGCAAGGGCGCTGGACGCGCAGAAAAAGGAGAGGCAAATCGAATCCATACTCAAAGGGGGCGCGCTGCCCGTCCAGATAACCATAGGCTCGAAGACCGTGGTGCCTGCCCCGCTTGGCGCGGAATTCCTCAGGCTTTCGCTCATAGGCGTGGCATTCGCGCTTCTCGCGATTTCGCTCATGGTGGCGATACGGTACAGGCATCTGCAGATTGTGCTCCCCATGATTTTCATCAGCTTTGCCGAGATTGCCATCCTCATGGCGATCATAGGCTCGTTCACCATCGACCTCTCGGCAATGGCGGGCATGCTCGCTGCGATTGGCGTGTCCGTTGACGCGCAGATCGTGGTCACTGACGAGCTTTTGAAGCAGGAGGAGGAGACAAGGAAGAGGATGGACAAGGCATTCGGGATAATCACCACTTCCGTTTTGGTGGGCGTGGTTGCCATGCTGCCCCTGCTTCTGATGTCGGGCCTGGTGGAGATAATCGGCTTTGCCACTGCTACAATCCTCGGCGCGCTTCTTGGCTTGTTCATCTCAAGGCCAGCATACGGGGCAATCGCAGAAAGGCTGTTCGGATAGGGGTTGATTATCCCCAAAGCTTTCTTTTGGCACGAATGCCGAAAGACTTTGTGTTTGAAGAAAAATACTACCTCCTTTTTTCCATCAGCCTCCTTGTGACCGAGTCGTACTCGTCCACAGGGCATTCGTATATTATGGGCCTCCTGCAGTGCAGGTCCATGCCGTTGCTCTTGGCCTTCACTGAAAAGGAGTAGACCCAGGTGCGCTCGCGCTCTTCCTTCCGAAGCTCACACTCCAGGTCGCCGAAATCAAGCTTCTCCGCCTGCGAGAGGGCGTATTTCTTCACCAGGCCCAGGTGCTCGCCTACCGCCTTTTTCGCCAGCAGGAGGGAGGAATACACGCCGCAGAATTCCTCGTAATCGTAGACTAGGAACACTTTTTTTGCCAAGCGGATTCACCTTGCTCCCCTGTGGTCGCCTTTTTTCTTATATGAATTTTGGCCATGGATTTTTTCCAGGATAAAGATATAAAGCGAATTCAGGATCGGGAGTATGTAGAAAGGCAGCGCTATGCCAATGACCGCACCTGTGATGACTCGGAGCAGGTTGGTGCTCTCGCGCAGGCCGAAGAGCTGGCTCGTGCCGTCAAGCGCCGTAGGGATTGCCGCACCGACAAGTAGCCATTTGTTCGGCCAGTCCTCTGATTCCATTTTTTGAATGAACGGGAGGACGATGAGCCCTGCAAGCATGGAAAGGTAGATGGCGATGTCTCGTGCGCAGACTGGGAACTTGTATCCTGTCCTGTCGGGGTAATCCACCCTGTTCACTTTGGAGAATGAAAGGGCGCTTGTGGGGAAGCAGTCCGCGATGGAGTAGCCTCCGTCGGATTTTGACTTGAACAGGCAAAACGAGCGGGAGGTGAGCTGGTGGCAGGTCGGGGCGAATGCCAGGTAAAGCGCATCAGATGCGCCATTGCCGACAGAAGCAAGGTAAGGGGTGAGGAGAATAAGGAAATTGAACAGGAAGAGCGCTATGAGGAAGAGAACATAGGGGAGCTTCATATTAATCATACGACCGGTTGCAGTCCTTAGGCTTTTAAAGTTGATTTGGAGGAATTTTGCAAGAAGGAAATGGGCCCGTAGCTCAGCTTGGATAGAGCGACACTCTCCTAGAACCCTTTTTGCTTGCCTCGCTCACGCGAAGACAGTTCGCTCGGCGGCGCAAAAAGCGTCCACGGAAAATGCTCTTTCCCGCGAATGTGCGGAGAAAGGTGAAGGCCGTGAGTTCAAATCTCACCGGGCCCGTTTTCAATTAGCATAGTTTTTATTTTAGGCGCACGA
The DNA here is from genome assembly GCA_023248455.1 of Microcaldota archaeon. Lineage (GTDB taxonomy): Archaea > Micrarchaeota > Micrarchaeia > Anstonellales > Anstonellaceae > UBA10161. Next base: position 3,648 of record JAHFEN010000037.1, read on the forward strand.
TGTGTTGGCATGGTTTCAAGGCTAGCCGAACTGTTCGTCGAAGCTGTAAAAAACAACAGCCAGGGGGAGGTTGCCATTCTTTTTTCGGGCGGCCTTGACAGCACAGCAATAGCTTCAGTTGCAAGGCAGTTCACCAACCCGCTCCTCATAACAGCCGGCGTGGAGGGAAGCTCTGACTTGGAATCTGCGAGGAAAATCGCGAAAGAGCTTGCCTTGCCGCATAAGGAAGTGGTGCTTACCGAGGAGGAAATAATCAAGGTTTACAAGAAGTGCTACAAGATACGGAGAGGGGATCTCCTGAAAGTCGAGCTGATGGTGCCTGTGTTCTCCTGCTGCCGCGAGGCCGCACGCGCGGGCAAATGGAGGATACTGACAGGCTCTGGCGCAGAGGAGCTATTCATCGGATATGACAGGTATTTCAGATACAGAGGAAAGCGGCTGGAAAAGCTTCTTGAGAGGGAGATAGAAAAGCTGCCCTTAGGAGATTGCGAGGCGCAGGACCTTGTGGCAAAGAATTTCGGCATGCGGGCAGCATACCCGTTCCTATACCCGCCCTTCATGCGCGAAGTGCTGGCGACCCCGCTTTCGGAAAGGCTGGGGACTCGCGAACACAAGAAGCCCCTGCTGCGCAAAATTGCCTTGGAACTCGGTGTTCCGAAAGATGCGATTGACCGAAGGAAAAAGGCAATGCAGTACGGAAGCGGTGTGCACAAGATACTGCTCAGGAACATCCGCGCAATAGAGGAGGAGCTGGCTATGAAAGAAGAGCTGCGCAGGCGCAAGTTCGAGGGCAAGATGACTGAGAGGAAAGCGCACGGCTAGAAAATCAGCATTCCTCAACCAAAGCCGTTCAATCCCCAGCTTTGCGTGTCGTCACTTGCCCTTGCCAAATCCGCGTTCAACTGCCTTCGGAACCACTTGCTTTTTGTAATGTTGGAGTTGGGCTTGCCCTTATTGTGTTTTTTTGGCTTTTCCTTATCGCTTCTAGTTCCATTGCTCTCCAGTCCGCCCAGGTAATATATCCATTCAGAATCGTTTCTCCGATCTATAAGTCCTAGTTTGGGCTTTGTACCTGATTGGCCAGTGCCTATACCTGTCTCTTTTTTCTTTTTCGTTCGCAATGTTTCAACGGCTGCAGATATCATTTGGACACCTCAAGTGAATTTTTTACATTTTTTGAAAACCAGCAAGCAACAGGAAAAACGCGTTTGCTGAAGGTTTTGTTCCAGACGCCCAAGCCACTTGCCACGCAGCCGGGCGAAAGCTAGTCCGCAAAGAAGAATCCGAAGAAGCAAGAATTGGTGCTAACAGCAGAGCGAATCTGCACTCCGTTCGCTTTGTCCTGCATGTTCAACACCGTTTTGGTATATGTGTCTATAACTGTTTTTAAATGTTTGTAACGATTTGAAGGATTCACTTTTTCCTGCCGGCAATAAAAAGATGGTCCAGGTCGTAAGGGGAGAGCTCGATTTGCGCCCTTACTTCGATTTCTCTGCCCATTTTCTGCACGAATTCGGCGAATACCTTCGAGGGCTGGCGGGTCACGTCTATGCTCTGCGACTTTATGGCAATCATGCCCCAGCCGCCCTTTTTCAGGAAAAGCGCGCTGTTCTTCAGGAATATGCCGTCCTGGTCTGGCTGCGCCACGTCCTGGTAAACCACATCCACTTTTCCCAGGTTCCCCTCGTACTCCTGCGGCTGGCGCGCATCGCCCATTATGGGAAGCATGTTGCCGCGCTTCTCGCAGACAGAAAGAAGGTCGCGCATGGGGCGCTGCGCGAATTCCACGCAGTAGACCGCGCCATCTGCGCCCACGATATCAGACACGTGCGAAGCCGTGGTGCCTGTGGATGCGCCGAGGTAGAGCACTGACGATCCCGGCTTGATGGGCATTTCCGACAAGCCCTTGTGTATTGCAGCCGCAAGCTTGCTCCTGTGCAGGTCCCACATCCGGTATTCCGTATCGCCTTCGCGCACAAGCTTTTCACCGTAAACCCGGAAGCCAGGGGTGAGGGATTTGGTGGCGAGCCTGCCGCCAACCAAGAATACTCCGGGGAATTTTTCTTCGGCCATAGGTATCGCTCCCCTGGATGGAACACAAAAGCGGGCCCGGTGGGATTTTTGGGCGACTCATTTACTCACCTTGCAGTTTTCCGTGGACGCTTTTGCGAGCATACCCATCTGGAGCGAGCAAAAGGGTCCGAACCCACGGCTTTCTGGTTTCTTCAATTGGCTTTGTGCACACAATCGTACACGAGTGCAGTTTTCCGCCCACGCTTTTACGAGCGTCCCCATCTGGAGCGAGTAAAAAGGGTGGCTAAAAGCCAGACACTCTAGGCCAAGCTGAGTTACGGGCCCGCTAGTCTGGGTTTGGTGTTTCAGAAGCTTTTAATACTTGAGGGGAGTTAGCAACACAAGGTGTGGCAGGAAGCTCGATGGCAAGCGAGCACGGCAGAAGGTGGCGCGCCACACCTTGTGAGCACTTTTCGTGCGTTCGCGGGGTGGCATCATGAAGAATATTATGTGGTTCTCGGAGATTCGGAAGGCTAATCTTGCCGAAGTGGGTGGCAAGGGCGCGAATTTGGGCGAGATGGCGTCAGTGGGCCTGCCTGTCCCGACCGGCTTTGTCGTGACTTCGGGCGCTTATTTTTCGTTTATCCAGCATAACAGGATTGAGCTGGCAATAAAGGAGATGACCTCTGATTTGGATGTCGAAAACAACGACCAGCTCAACAAGGCGTCCGACATGATAAGGACCCGCATACTGGGGGGCGAGATACCTCCCCAACTGAGGCAGGAAATACTCAACTCGTACCGGGGCATGATAAAGGACGGCAGGGAACCTTATGTGGCTGTGCGAAGCTCTGCTACTGCCGAGGATTTGCCTGAGGCGTCATTCGCAGGCCAGCAGTCCACTTACCTGAACATAAAGGGCGCGGAAAACTGCGTGCAGGCTGTGAAGGAGTGCTGGGCATCTCTTTTCGAGCCGCGTTCGATTTACTACAGGACCACGAACAAGTTCGACCA
>JAHFEN010000038.1 GCA_023248455.1 Microcaldota archaeon
CCACCCAATAAGTCACCTGCTGGTCAGTGATTGCGGTAAGCGACGGGTCGTTCGGCGAGATTCCGACCGACATGAGCTGGTTTACGGTAAGGTTCTGGTAGTCCAGCGTATAGCTTATCCTCTGCGTGTCAAACGGCCCGACAGTTTCGGAAGCCATTGTTGGGGAAAGTTTTATTGCGCCAACTGACACGAGCTTCACAATCTGGGATTTCTGCGCAAGGTAAGTTTTTTTATCCGGAAGCAGTATCCTGAGGCTGGCCGCGATCTGCTGTGCATTGCTGTCGTTCTTCGCCATTGTGCAGACGGTTTGGCCAGAATAGGAGAGGCAAACCACATCGGTCTGGTTCCTGCTGCTGAAATACCCCCTCATGCTGCCGAAACTGCCTGTGACGTTCACATACGACTTGCCGCCCTGCCTGATGATATTGTAGTCTGACTTTGCCCCGTTCTCATTTACGCTGTAAGCCATGGCATAATCCTCCAGCGCGGTTCCCATGTCAAAGGAATACAGGAGCAGCTTGGCGGCAGGGGTCTGGAGAGGGTCAACGCCCGACTTTGCAGCTGGGGGTGTTTGCGGGGTGCCCTGGGCGAAGTACACAAAACCGGCAGCGAGCAAAATCACAGCTGCAATTACAAGGACAATTGTGCCTGTGTCAAAACCATTTTTCTTCCCTGCCATAGCTTCACCTCTAATGGTTATTCCCTATACCCAGCATAAACGTTTTAATCCCTCCCATTCCGTTCGGTGCTGGCCATCGCAAAATCTGCCATGCATCCAACTATCTTCCAGCGACTATCTTCACCACATCCCCGTTCTCAAGAACGTGCTCGGCGCCCATCCGTATGTGCCGCTTTGCGTCTACGGCGCCAATGAACCTGTCTGCCAGGTCGGTATGCACCATGCCAGCAAGCTGCACGGCAGTAGTTCCGCTTGGCACGAGGTATGCGTCAGGCAGGACCTCTCCCCTGTGGTTGGAATAGCGGTGTTCGTCCTCCACGGGATACACAACGATTCCCCTGAGCTTGGTGTAAACTACCCAGTCAATGATTTCCTGCACCCCGCTTCCGCCATTTGCGCCCAAAAAAGCCTTCATTTTCCGCAGAGCCTCATTCTGCCTGTCATCCGGGGTTCCAACAACCTCGAAATCAGCACTTCCAGGCGTGTATAGGATGATCCCGCGCTCAGCTGCCTTGCGCAGCGCAAGCTCGATTGCAGCGCTGCAGGCAAACAGGTTCGCCATCCCGTTCCCGCTCGCTCCCTCTGATTCCTCACCGCTGTCAAGCTTCGCTTTTTCAAAATTCCCCATTGTCCCGGCAACGTCTATCTTATTGAACGCTACCGCAATTGGAAACCGTTTTTCCACAAGCTCGCGCGCGATCCGCTTCAGCCCTTCCTCATCTGGCATGGCGCCATCAGACACATCCAGCCCGCATTCCTTGCAGGCGGAAAGCAGCATGATTTCACTTATTTTCAGGCCTGAAAGCGAGGCAGCGGCGTCTTTGACTGGCAGGTGTTTTGCGCCCTTTCTAGAAACGATATCGGCAATCCACATCGCTATCTCGTTTTTCAGGAAAGCGATCTCTTCGGCAGGGTCGCAGCTGTCGCATGGGTTGCCGTGGAGGTCAGTTTTCCCGGTTGCGTCCACTACCTGCACTATGGCGTCTGCTTCCCTAATGCTGTCCAGGAACTTGTTGCCCAGCCCCCTTCCCTTGTAAGCGTCAGGCACCAAGCCTGGCGTGTCGATTATTCCGACAGGCACCAGCCGCGTCCCATTGGCGCACCTGCTGTTCTTGGGGGTGCACTTGGAGAGGCCAAGCGCCACGTGCGGGCAGGGCGCCCTCACGTAAGCCACCCCCCGGTTAGCAGTCACGGTTGTGAAGGGGTAATTGGCAATCGCGGCATCCACCATGGTCACTGCAGAAAAGAAGGTAGACTTGCCTTTGTTGGGCGCCCCCACCACGCCGATAAGCATAGGGAAGGAAAGGGGCGAAAGACTATTTAAAGCCTATTAACGACATATTTCCTGATGATTCTCTCCCAGGAAAAGCCGAAATCCATATCCGCGCTGATCGGCAACCCATCGGCTTTTTCCTATGCGAAAGAATGGGCGGCTGGCTGGCAGAACGGCAAGAAGGGCAAGCCACTCCTGGTCTGCGGGCCCACAGGCACTGGGAAAACCGCGCTTGCGCACGCGATTGCAGCCGAATTTGGCTGGGAAATATTCGAGTTCAACGCATCTGATTTGCGCGACGAGGGCAATGTGGACAGGCTAATTGCAAACGCGGTCGTGTCAGGGGGGCTTTTTGGCGGCAGGCGGCTAATACTGATAGATGACGTCGATTCACTCTCAGGCAGGGAAGACAGGGGCGGAGCATCTGCAATAGCAAAAGCGCTCTCATCCCCCCAGCAGCCGATAATCCTCACAGCAACGGATTTTTACAGCAAGAATCTGCAGGCGATCCGCATCCATTGCCAGCAGGTCGAGCTTCGCCGTGTGCAGGCAGGCACTATTGCGAACCTTCTCAAAAAACTCGCCGCAAAAGGCAATATCGAGTTAACCGAGCAGGAAATAGACGCAATCGCATCTTCCGCCTCGGGCGACGTACGCGCAGCGCTGAACGATCTGCAGGCCGGAAACACGGCAGCCGTGCGCGACTCTGAAAAGAGCATATTCGAGGTGGTGCGCGCCGTCTTGAAATCCGAAAAATATTCCGAAGCCCGCAGGGCGGTGTTTGACTCAGGTACTGAACACGACACGCTCAAGCTCTGGATCGCGCAGAACATACCTTCGGAATACGACAAGCCCTTTGACATTGCAGAGGCTTACAACGCAATTTCGCGCGCAGACATGTTCGATGGCAGGATTTCGAGGCAGCAGTACTGGGGATATCTCCGCTATTCAAGCGACCTCATGTCCTCGGGCGTGGCAGTTGCAAAGGCAGCACCCTACCGCAAATGGACACAGGTCGCCTATCCCGACTATATGCGCGAGATGGGTGCAAGCAAGTCCTCCCGCACAGTACGCAAGGCTGTCCTCAAAAAAATCGCGGCAGCCTGCCACTGTTCGCTTGCTCAGGCCTCTGGCTATCTGCCGCTTTTAGAGCTTCTTGCAAAGAAAGGCGAAAAGGAAGCGGAGATGTTCTTCAATCTCGGCGAGGATGAACTGGAGTTTGTGCTCAAGAAAAAGGCAAAGAAAGATGCTGTGAAAAGGAAAAAAGGGAGTGCCCAATGAAGGGTGCAGCTAGCAGAAAAACTGCAATGGAGTGAAATCCCAAAAAACTCTGCGCGTGGCAGGGGGCTGCACAGAAATGAAAGCCAATAAAAGGATGCATGCCCTGGTGTCCTTATGCAGAAATTCCACCCTTCGGTAAAACGCGCCTGGCTATTTGCTGCAATCGGCTTTGCAGCCGTGTCATTGATGGCAATGGCGCTGACAACATATTTCCAGGTCGGCATCGACGGGGTCATTGTGGTGGCGTTCGCAGCAGTGGTTGCTGGCCTTTATGGGGCGTCACAGACAGCCATAGCCTCGCTCACCACCTACTCGCTTGAAAACGACACACTCATCATGGAGCGGAGCGCAATCTCAGTGGAGCGCCAGGTCATTCCCATAAAGAACATAGACAACCTGCACACAAAATCCTCGCTCATCGGCAGGCTTCTGTCCATTACGGACATCTACGTTGACACGCCAGGCGGCTTTGGCTACGAAATGGTCATGCGTGACGTGCCGCAGGCTGCCGCAGACGAGCTTTTGGGCAAGGTGGAAAAGCTCAAGCAGGTCTAATGGCTCAAGAGCCAGAAAATGCGCGAATGCTGCCATCACGGGGCAAAACATGTTCATTGAAAGCAAAAATCGCAAAGGGCTTTTCGAGGAAACCGACGCAGTCCTGGCAGCCAAATTCTCGGAGGCAGGGATGGGCTTTGAGGAAGGAGGCAAATCCATCTTCCATCCGCTTGACGCCGCATACCTTGTGAAAATCGGCAAGGCGCGCTTTGAAAAATTTGCCACCACGGAAAAATTCATAGCGGCTGAGAAAAGGAAAAATAGGCTCTTCCCGTTCGCGTTCGCGGTCTATTTCCCCATACGCCAGACAGGCAGGCTCATCCGCCCATACGTGAAAAAGACGAACTTCTTCAGGGTGTACGCTCCTGGGACGGGAAGACTAGACTGCCGCCCCTCTCAGCTGGTGTGCCTTCTTCCAGGGGAAGTGCCTTCTGCAAAAACGCTTGCAGAGGAAGTCAGGATAGCGCACCTTGCCAGGCTTGATCTCATAGTTGCCTGCGGAACCGAAAAACAGGCAAAATTCTACAAAATTTCGAGCTTTAACTGGTAAGTCTCCTTAAGCATTCATTTAAAACCACTTCGCTCTATTGTTTGAATAATTCGAAGAGATGGTCTCGTGATGCCCGCATTTAAGCATAAATCAAAAATGCCATTCCGCCCAGAAGTGTCGCATAATGGTGGTGTTTTTCCAGCAACAACCCCCCCGAAACTGGATAACAAGCAAGCCTTGGAAATTTTCTCATTTTATAACAGGGGATTCAGCCTCTCAGAAAATCCAACGAAAAAAGTCTTTGGCCAAGCGCCAGGCGTTTGGGCTCGGGGCACCACGATGATCATTGGCGGCGTGATTGCAGGGAAGCTCGGGCAATCAAGTTTTGAAAATTATGAACCAAAGGAACTTGCCAACCTGGCCAGAGCAGAAGCCAGCCTGGCAATAGCGGTAAAATCAGTTGGCGCATCGATCACAGTACCTGCAATTAAGGACTCAATTATCAGCGCAATGGATCTGGTATTGCGTGATGGCAAAATTAACTTACCAAAAGGGGTGTCGGGCCTGCCGGTCGACAGAATCACAGCAGCATTCATTTCCCTGGGCTCGGGCTATCGCCTGAGCCCGAACAAGGAAAAAAAGGTCCGCAGTGCTGTTAAGCTCATGCTGGGTGCACTCCCAGGCTTCATTATCCCGACACTCAAAGTTGCCGTTGTGGTCGACGAAATCATAAAGGACATGAAAAAGCACACAGATGTCGTCTTAAACGATATCAGATTGCGTCTTGAAAATGCGATTCATGGTGCCATCGAATTTCCAAAACACTAGGTGCCAGAATACCATAGCTGTTAGCGCGTCTTTTTATTTGTCATCCGCGTGCCTTTAGCATGCCAAACTGCCTCACCTGCGGCGCTGGGATTGACGAGTACGATTCCGGCTACTACGCAAGGAACATGCTGTGCATCCCCTGCTACGTTGCAAAAACGTCGCAAATCGCGATGGTGAGCTGCTCAAGGTGCGGCATAAGGATCAAGCAGGACGAGGCGAAAAGAAGGAGCGCAGGCATGTACTGCAGCTACTGCAATTCCGAAATCGAGCGCCTGGCCCAAAAAACCATCTGCCCAGTTTGCAAGAAATCGGTGGAATCCTGGCAGAAATCCATGAAGGCCCCGAACGGCTCTGTAGTGCACGTGGAATGCGCAGAGGCAAGCCAGCGGCGCGGCAACGCCGCCCGCTGCATCCGCTGCGGCAGGCAGACAGATGTCTACAAGGTAAGCAGGGACGGGTTGGTGGTCTGCTATGCCTGTGCCACAAAAAACTCGCAGGCTACGGCAGAGCATCCCCTCCTCCAGAGAATGGTGGACAGGATAGGGGGCATGATAGGGTGATTCTGGCGCCAGCAGCAACTACGGTCAGAGAGAATAGGCACTATGATCGATTGATGTGTCTCTATTTCATTTGCGAAATGCATTATTTTCTTTTTCATAATATACTTTTATTGAATCGACGAGTGCGCTCCCACATTCTATCTAACCGCGCATGCTTTTCGGTGGCCCTTAGCATCATCTCTGCATTGATATAGTCCAACACAATATCTTTTTTGTAAGGAGTCAAACCTTTAAACCCTGGAACTTTATTTTCAAGTTCAGTTATCAGGGCTTTTTTCAATCTAATATCTAATTGGTCGATAGCATTTGCAAGTCTCTCAACGGGCCTTTGCCTGAGTTTTTCCTCAGTCTGGAACAGAAACATTTTACCGCCTCCTACTTTTTCTCGCAAACAAACATTGCATCCTTATCTGTGGAAGCTGTCCCAAAGCCTATTCTTTTTTAACTTCGAGCCCAAATAACTTCATGGTCGCGCGCCTTCTCGTTAGCCAGAACTCGTCCTATCTCTTCCCTGCCAGTATAGAGCTCAAGAACTTCCCGGACAAGGAAAGCCACATACTCATCCGCGACCTCGAGTCCTGCAAGGGCCAGGACGTGCAGATCCTCCACCGTTGCTACCCCAAGCAGGACAGTTCGCTCCTCCAGCTTTTTCTCATGGGAAAAACAGTGGGCAAGCACGCCAGCAGGATGGAGGCGGTAATCCCGTATCTTCCATACGCGCGGCAAGACAAAATCTGGAGGTCGGGCGAATCGCTTTCGGCAGAGGCGATATGCGAGCTTGTCGCAGCCGCCGGGTTCTCCTCCATTGCCACATTCGACTGCCATTTCGTAAAAAAAACCGGGGAAGTGAACTACGGAGGCATAAAAATCCGCAACTTCTCGCTTTCGGAAGACCTGGTATCGTATTTCAAGGCGAAAAAGCCAAACGCGGTATTCATAGGGCCTGACCAGGGAGCGAAATACCTTGTG
>JAHFEN010000039.1 GCA_023248455.1 Microcaldota archaeon
GTGGTGTCAAAGTAAGTTGGCAGGAAGGGAAGCGGGCTCAGCCAGCTGGTGCGGTTCTCACAAATGAAGCAGTAGCACGGGAGGTTGGAAGTCGGCCCCTGGCAGATCAAGCTGGACGGGTCACTGTAGCTGGGCGTCATGCTGCTGTTGTTGAACTGGTCGGAATAAGGCACGACCACGCAGCCGGCAAGTGCAATGGCAAGCGCGCAAAGCAGCAGCCAAATCCTGGAATTCATCACTCCACCAACCAAGATGATAACCACATCATAATTTTATAACCCATATTACTCTGCAGCCTTGAAAGTCAATCCTCGTACAGCTTCTTCGTTAGTGCCGCAGAGGTGTCTGTTGCCTCGCGCCATTCTTTTGTGCCCCACATCCTTAAGTAGTTCAGCCTGGTCTTGCCAGCTTTGCCCTTGAATTCGGAGAAGCTGTTGCTGGCGGCCTGCGCCTGCTGGGAAAGCAAAGTTGACTGATACAGTTCGCTTTCAGAATATCTGGTGGCACGCCGCACGAATTCGTCGTTGCCAGGCATGTTGCCACCACCGAATGTCTCAGTTGTGTCCCCTGTAAATGCCATGGGCTTTACATTCGAGCCTAATTTTGTCCGTGCAATTGCGCCCTTGATGGCGTATTCGGAAACCAAGCCAGCAACAGGGTTGAAGAAATAGAGCGCAGGGCTGTTGAAGACTGAATACATGTTCATTTCGCTTTGCAGCTTTGCCAGGTGCAGAAGGGCGCTGTCCTCCTTTTTGTACACATCGCGGAGCGCGTCCAGATGGGTTTCGAACTGGTCCTTTGACTCGAATTCGCCTGTCTTTTCATTGTATTTTGTCAGGTAGAAGGAAGATAGCGAGCGCAGCTGGCTGCCCTGGTCGGCATTGTCGATCAGCGAAGCCGACTGCGGGAATGGTTTCCACCTGCCAGTTATCGGGTCAATGTCCACCAGTCCAGGCATGGCTGGCCTCCATACGTTCGAGTGGAACCCAGCGTACAGCTCCATGAACCTGTTCCTAGAACCATCCTCGGATATGTCCCTGCCGCTGTGCGCCTCGCGCTCCCCAAGTTTCCTTATGTCGTACACTTTCATGATCGGGGCAAAGTACTCCTGCCAGACTTCACGCTTCCTGTCCGAGCCTTCGGAAAGCTCTTGCCACTCCAGGAACTTCTTCCTGTATTCACCGTTGTGCTCGATTATGTCATCCATCCTCTTTTCGAAATGCCTGTACATTTCAAGCGGGCGCTGGAAGCCTCGCCAGGTGGCGTGCTCTGCGTAATGACCCATGCTTGGGATGAACGCCCAGTCCATTGCCTTTTTGAAGAAATTGCGGTCCTCTGGATTCTGGCTTCCTGCCATTATGTAGGAGCCAATGAGAGTGCCTGCACCGGAATAGTTTATGAAAGACTGGAAGCGGCCCTGCACCCAGTCGCTGTGGTAGTGCGACTGCGCAGGGGCAAAGAAACCCGCCATAAGGCTCCGCTTTCCATGCTTCCCAGGGTACATTGGGTCCATTTCAAACCATGCAGGGTAGGCGCTGCCCTTTCTTGACGCATAGCTCATGAAGTCGTTGAAGTACTTGTGCACGCCGAATGATAGAAGGGTCTTGTTCTGGAGGGTTTGCTCCCAAAGAGCGTTGGTGCCCCACATTGACATGCGCTCGTAAACGTTTTGCCCTGTCTGGTAGCCGACGTAGAATGAGTAGTCCAGTCCCGAGCCTGCGCCTATAGCTATTCTCGGGTCCCTCATGACCGATGATTCGGTTATCCACCAGAAATCGCCTGCAGTGCCCTCCACCCACTTGCTGTCAAGATATTTGTTGAAGAACCACAGCATGGTGAATGGGCTTTTGATGCTGCCGTAACCCTTTTCCTGCATGTCAGTGTGGCTTCCGGTCCAGCCCCTGACCATGACGTTGAAGTCCTTGAACATTTTCGAGGTTTGCTTATAATCCTCGTGATATTGGTTCGCCCTTGTGGAAAGCTCTGCCCTGAGGGTTTGGTAATCACTGTGGGAAAGCTCGGTGCGGATGTTCTCAAGCGCCCGAAGCTCGAGCTTGGCATTGTACCAGGCGTTTTCCGCGTCAGCCACGTCCTTGACTGTCCTTGCCGCTATGTTGCGCTTGAAATTGTACCAGGTTGCCTCAGAATTGCCAGAGAAAGTATTGTCTCCTCGCGCAAGCAGCTTCATTTCCTCGCCTAACCTTTGGGAAACTGAGACGTCGTGACCTTCAGAATTCCTGACCTTCTTGTCATATATCGTCCTTATTCCCTTTATCTCGTTGTTTTGAGAATCAAGCGAGATGTTTTCCACATATTCCTGATCGTATTTGAATCTATCCGCCCCAGCTATCATGAAACCTTCACGGGTTTTTTTGTCATAGTTGGTTTGGTTCTGGATTGCCTCGAGCGCAAACCGGATCTGCATCTGCGCTGCGAACCAGCCCTGCATCTTGGTTACCCGGTCAGCGAGGCCGGAGTAAAGGAGCTCGCCAGATTTCATGCCCACGCCGTATACCCCGGAGCGTATGGTTTCCCTGAGCTTGTCGCCAGGGGTCATTGCCCCAAAGAACCCCCCTTGGTTTGTCTTGGCGTATTCTCGGAGGTCGTGCGTGCTGATCACCTTGAGCTTCTGCATTTCAGGGTGATAGTTGCCCTGCAGGTCAAAGCCTGCAAGCGAAAGGGCTATTTCCTTGCGCAGGTCCTTGTTCACCCTTCCAGAATCGAGCTGGTTGCGCGTGTTCGGGTCCTTGTTAGGGTCGCCGTAGAGCCAGGTGACCCCCCCTCCAAGGTCTTGGTGCCGAATAACCATGGACATGCCCACAGGCAGATTGGAATACCACGAATCGCTTGTCCTTGCAAGAAGCGCAGAAAGGTCGCGGATGTCAGCCTCCCCTTTCTTCACGATAAGAAGATCATCAGCATTGGCTGGAATCGGCTTTCCTGCAGCCCTGAATTGCTGCCGCAGCACTTTTTCGTTCCACTCTATAAGAGGTAGGCTCCCCCTTATGTCGCTTGATTGTAGATAGGGCATGCCCCTGCGGATGTCTGCAAATGTTATGCCCCGATCCACAAGCGCCTGCAGTGTTTCTGCGTTTAATGGCCTGCCAGCCATTTTATCGGCGAATGCTTTGTCGTAGAACTGGTCGTCCTTGTTAGTGATTCTCAGGTACATTGCGCGCACAGCCCCTGCCTGCTCCTTCTGCTCGTCTATCAGGGACTGCAGCCTTCCAAGGCTGTTTTCGCCCCAGCTTGCTCCGGGCATTATGCCGCTCCAGCCTATGAAGCCGGCCATCTTGTCATACCTGCGCGCTGTTATGAGATCTGCCTCCACATCCTTGGAGTACAAGGTTACGTTGAAGTCGCTTCGCTGGATTGCCGTCTCAAGCCCCTCTTCCCTCTTGACTTTTTTCAGGAACTCCGTAGTTGCCTTTGCTCCGAGGAAGTCGCTCGGGCCATCAGGAAATTTTCCAGATCGGAATATCCTGCGCATCTCATCGATTTTGCCCTGGTTGAAAGTGCCTGCAACCGCAGACAGGCTGGACTCCCATTGCTTGGCAAAGTTTCCCGCCCCTGTCACAAGGGAGAAGAAGGCAATTTCCCTTGCATCATTTATCCCGCGCTGGCTGCCTTCTTTTTCAGCATCGACTAATCTGCGCTGGGCTGCTGACCCGAACATGCCTGCGCGTATTTTTTCATTGAGTTGCGGCAGGAAGTCGAACTGCTTCACCCCCTTTTTGTAAAGGAGCTCAAGGTCGTCAAGGTTCTTCACTGTGTAAAAGCGGGTTCCCCTGAAGCCAGGATCCCTTTCCTTTTCAGCCCTTTCAGCAGCCAGGTCATGGAAATCCATCAGCTTCAGCTTTTCAGAAAGGTAACGCCCGATGGGATGGCTTCCGAGCATGTTCATGCGCAGCAGCCGCTCCTGTAAATCGTATTCGGCTTTATTCAGCTGCGCGTCGCTGCCAGTGAATTTTATTCCGTCAAGGGTGGACCTGACCATGTTGTTGTAATTCGCGCTGAGGTCAAGTATGCGCTGCATGTATTTGCTTGGCTCGGAGAGAAATGCCTCGTGCGCTTTTGCAAGTCGGCTGTCAAAATCAGCCTTGTTAACCGATGCGCCTAGGTCGCCGTATCTGCGCCTCATGGTTTCGTTTATCCCGTCAAGGCGCCGCCTGGCAAGGTTGGATGTTCCTGCAAAGTTCCGAAGCGTGATCTGCAACTCGTAAGCCGACATGGTGCTCAGACGTTCGTTCACCACCCGCTCGATTGCGTCAGCCCTTTTCTCCCCTGGGTAGTCCTTCTTGAAATCAAGCGTGGATGCCAGGTATCTCCTGTAATTGTCAAATGCCTCCCTTGTCACCCTGTCGCCCTGTATCTCGATCATCCTTTCCTCGTTGATTCGTTTGAAGTCACCTATGGCAACGTAAAAGCCTTTCTCGCGGGTGACGAACAGCTTGGCTTTGATCTCCCGCTCCATTCGCTGGTATTCTACAATCATGGCGCTGATTGTTGCATAATTAAGGCCTGCCTTTGTCACCAGCCTGCCTGCCGTGCCACCGCCCACCTGCTGGTTTTCCGCAAGGTCGAGCATGTCCTTGAGGGCTGCAGAAAGCTCATAATCTTTGTTTTCAACCACCTTGCGGGAAATGGCTGCAAATCGAAGGGCATACACGTTTGAATTGTTGATGAGCAGCCTGGTCTGCTTCAGCGCGTCAGGCCTCTTGTCCATCAGCTTCTTTATGTCACTCAGTATGTCGCCAGCGAGCTTCTCATTGGTAACCGTTGTTGGGATCCTGTTGAGTATGGCGTTTACACCGGCTACCTGGCCCTTCAGGCTCTTGAGCACTCTGTCTGGCGCGCCCTCTTTCATTGCCTTTGCGTAATCAGACTGCAGCCTGGCAAGGTCTGCGCCAAGCGCTGCCCTGACTTGCAATGGGTTTGAATCCAATGGCAGAAGGCTGTAGACTGAGTCTGACATGTGCTTGAAAAAATCGTTGAAAGTGAACGTGGTCTTGTTGCGGCTGTCTTCGGTGTAGTACACGACCCTGGAAACTCTTTTCGAGGATATGTCCACCCTTTTCTCGAAGTCGGCAAATGTCCACCCATTCCACCATTTTATCGCTGCCCCGAGAACCCCGGTTGGGCTTAGAGTATCCCTCATTACCTTTCCAAGCGTGGTGAGCTTGCGAACCCCAACGTCTTCCTTGTCCTTGCGGGAAAACATGGTGTTGTAGAGGGCTGCGCCCATCAGTGTCCGCCTCAATGTTTTTTGCCCCCTGCGGGTGGAGCGGAACTGCATCAATGCGTCCCAGGTCTTGGTCGGACCTGTCACAAGCACGCTTAGCACTGGGACACGAGCCACTGTGCGGGCAACCTTCGTATCCTCAAACGCGACTATTTTCTTGCTGATAGGGTCTAACACCCTTGCCCCCAGCACTTTCTGAACCTTGCCTCCGCCTTCACGCGGTCCGCCCGCCCTTCCTCTGCTGGTGAGCTTGCTTGCCTGCTCTGCCATGTGCTGTATCTGGAACCAGCCCTCAAGAAGCTCGCGCGTGTACTTGTACATGTTGAATCGCTGCCCTTGCTTCTCGTTAGGCGCAAGCTGCGCGAAAAGGGAGTTCAGCTTCTGCTGCGCGTTCCTGTAATCCGCTTCGGAAAGCGGTTTATTTAAGCTTGAAGCAATGCGCATTTGTTTTTTGTAGTCTCTCATGATTTCGCGGGCATCTTCCGAAAATTCCTTGATGTATTCGCGCCGCTGCCCCCCCTTGTAGCCAAGTTCGTCGGCTTTCAGCGCGGCAAGCCTGCTGGCGGACACGAGTATGTCCCGCTCTGCCTGGCGCTGTATCATCCAGTACCTGCGGGTAATCGAACGCATCATTTGAGGCGCTGTCGCAGACTTCACCCTGAACTGGCGCACCCTGGGCAGCCGCGGGGTGGTCAGGTCAAATAGCGAGAGCGGGTCTTTGCCTGAATAATACATGGATGAGAGCAATAGCCCTGCCAGCAGTATGGCCGGGAAGCAGAAGGGTGCGTTTTGTGCAGATGCCAGCGCTGCGTAGATCGATCCACCAAGTGCGGAAAGCGGATTGCTGGATGGGGAGCAGATCACCACGCTTTTGAGCGAAGGTTGGTAGTATTTATCCTTTGTCACAGGGTCATAAGTCCCATTGAACTCTATTTCCACGTTGCCGCAGCTGCCTGCATCGTTGAAATTCACGAATCCAATCATAGGCTCTATGTATCCAAGTATCCTGCAGCTTGCCTCGCCCTGCGGGTCAGTGTCAACCGGTGCGCAATTCGAAGCCCCCACAATCTGCTTGCCATCATAGGTGAAAGTGAGCGGCACGCTAGGAAGCGGGCTTACGCTTGTGCTGAAGCTGTCGTGCGAGAAGTCGCCTGGCCGGTAGAAGTCGGTTCCCGGGGTTGCGAAGGAAAGCACCGGGTAATTCTCCTCCTTGGGCTGCGAGAAATAGTGCAGCTCCTGGGTGATGAGCTTTGCAGTAACTAGGTTTCCGTTAACTGATGCATATATGTAGGTTTTGTAATCTGTGTCAGTGACTGGCTGCAGAGCAAAGATAAATCCGGAAAGCAGGGCAAGAGCTA
>JAHFEN010000040.1 GCA_023248455.1 Microcaldota archaeon
AAACAAATAGGAATTACACTCTGCCCCAAGAGCCGCCTGCGCAAGTCCCGCCGCCGCCTTTCCCAGTTGCCATTAACCAGACGCTGGTGGAGCCGAGAAACGAAACTCCGCCAATACCTCTCCCTATTGCCAACCTTAAGAGCAAGGCAGGCTATGTCAATACATCTGAAATAGGGGGCAATAGCCTGGTTGTGGTTTCTGCTTACGATCCTGGAACACCAGTAAACAGCAAGTATATGTTCAATACAACTGTCTCTTCAAACAGCTCCCACTTGGTATTTCTCAAGGACAAAGACAACACATTGCGGGCCATGAAGGTTTCGCTGCCTCTTGACCCGGCTTATCTTGTTTTCGACGCCCGCTCGACCGCCAAGGCGCTTCTATGGGCTGGCGGCATTCTTTCCCATCTTGAAAACGAGAGGCTGCTTTTCTCATTCGAGGCCCTGAACTGCTGGGGCGACTTCTACGGCTACCTGAAGTGGCAGCTTCCCAAGCAAAGCCTGGACAGCTTGGGCAAAACCTACAATTACAAGCAGTTCTATCCGGCATGCATCGCCGAGATGCAGGGAAAGGGCTTGCCTGCCCCCATTGCCCCGAATTAAAAAAGAAAATTCGCTCCCATCGGGATTTTCAATTGCCTCAAACCGCAGGGGGTTTGGGCGGTGTCGGACTAAGGGGGTGGAACCCCCTTGGGCTGACATTTGAACCCGAGTTAGAGCCTTTCCCGAACGATTTTTGCATTTTTCCGTCAACGCTTTTTGCGCAGCCGAACAAGCTGCGACATTTTGCGAGGGAGGCAAGCAAAAAGGGTTGTGAGAGGGCTCCGTCCTTGACCGGGTTGTCCGGCTTGCGCCAGCGCACAATCGCGTTGAAGTCAGCCACTAGACTATGGGAGCGCGACTTTGATTAGGAGAGAAACGAATAAAAAAGAGCTTCAATGGGCCCGCCCGGAATCGGACCGGGAGTCTTCAGTGTGTGAGACTGACGTCTTAACCATTCGACCACGGGCCCCTAATGGCAGGCATACTTTTTCTCCATAGGTATTAAATCTTCTCTGTCGGACTAGAATTCCATGGACAAGGATGAATTGCGCGCGAGTTTCAGGAAGGACTGGGAAAGGCACTACAAAGTAGCCGCGCTGATCGACAGGGGATACACCCGCCAGCAGTGCAGGAAATGCTCGCGCTTCTTCTGGTCTGTCTCGCAGCGGGAAATCTGCTCAGACCCATCCTGCATGGGCTACTTGTTCATCGGCAAGAAAATGGCGAAGCGGCCCCTTGGCTACGTGGAAACATGGAAGAAAATCGAGGAATATTTCACCAGGCACGGGCATGCCTCGATTGAGGCATATCCGACAGTTGCGCGCTGGCGCGATGACCTGTACTTCACAATAGCGTCGATTTCCGATTTCCAGCCATACGCAGTCTCAGGCGAGGTCGACCCGCCAGCAAACCCGCTAATCATACCCCAGCAGTGCATCCGCTTTCCTGATATCTCAAACGTGGGCGTGACAGGCAGGCACTATACCACTTTTGTGATGATAGGCCAGCATGCGTTTAACACAAAGAAAACCGGCAACTTCTACTGGAAGGATGAGGCAATCACTCACGACCTTGGCTTCCTGTCCCACCTTGGCATAAACGAGGAACATCTCGTATTCCTCGAGGACGTATGGGCAGGGGGAGGCAATTACGGGCCCTGCATAGAGTATTTTGCGGACGGGCTCGAGCTTGGCAACTGCGTTTTCATGCAGTACGAGGAGCTGCCCAATGGTGGGAGCCGCGAGCTTTCAACAAAAGTGATAGACATGGGCGCAGGCTTGGAGCGGCTGTCCTGGATAACGCACTCCAGCCCGGTTTCATATGACATTGTTTTTGGCGATGCTGTTTCTCTCATACAGAAAAAGGCGGGAGTACAGGTGGAACAGAAGCTCTTCCTGGAATACGCAAAACTATCAGGCGCGCTCAATGCCGATGAAGTGGGGGACATGGCTGCCGAGAAGGCGAAAGTTGCTGCAAAGTTGGGTATGTCATCCGAGCAGATGCAGCAGACGTTTGCACCCTTGCACGCAACCTATGCGTGCGCAGACCACCTGAAAACCATACTGTTCACCTCGACAGACGGCATGCTGCCCTCAAACGCAGGAGGCGGTTACAACCTGCGCATGATTTTGCGGAGAGTGTTCGGCTTTGACAGCGAGTTTTCGCTCTCACTTGATTATGCAAAAATCCTCGAGGCGCACGCCTATCACCTGCGGGATTTTGCCCCGAAACTGGGCGAAGGGGTGCAGACAGCGGTTGCGGTTGTTGAGGAGGAGCGGAAAAAATACGCTGCAGGCAAGGAAAAGGGCAGGGGCAAGGTCGCAGCGCTCCTTTCAAGGGGCAAGCCAATAGGCACTGATGAGCTTCGGAGGCTTTACGAGTCTGACGGCATGCCTGCTGAGCTTGTGGCTGAAATTGCAAAGGAAAAAGGCGTGTCTGTGCACATACCTGAAAATTTCTACTCCATGCTGCGCAAGCAGGACGAGACTGGCGAACCGGTTGAGAAGCCGATTGACGTGGAGGGGCATGAAAAGACAAAAACGCTCTTCTACGAAGGGGTGGAAGAATTCGACGCAACTGTTCTGGCCGTGAAAGGAAAATACGCCATACTCGACTCCACCGCGTTTTATCCTGAGGGAGGCGGGCAGATTTATGACATTGGAGAATTGAACGGAGTAAAGGTGACCAATGTGCAAAAGAAGAAAGGGGTAATACTGCACGAGGTTGCCAAGCCTGGCGAGTTAATAGTTGGCGCAAAAGTGCATGGCATAGTGGACGCCAAGCGCAGGAAGCAGATTTCCAGCCACCACACCTCGATACACCTCATAAACGCCTGCGCACGGAAAATACTTGGCCCGCACATATGGCAGGCGGGCTCATACAAGGACGAAAAAAAGGCGCATATTGACCTAACCCACTACAGGAAGATAACCTGGGAGGAGCTTGAGGGAATCGAGCAGCTGGCGAACAAGCACGTAATCGAGGATCTGCCTGTGGAAACGGAGATTTTGGGCAGAACTGAGGCTGAGAAGCGCTATGGCTTCCGCCTTTACCAAGGTGGCGCAGTGCCAGGCAAGGAGCTGCGCGTTGTTTCAATCGGGAAAATAGACCATGAGGCGTGCGGCGGAACGCACAATTATATCAAAAGCACTGCCGAGCTTGAGCTGGTGAAAATAGTCAGGCGCGAAGGCGTGCAGGACGGGGTGGAGCGAGTGGTAATCAAATGCGGGCCTGAAGCAATAAAGCATATTGAGGAGCGGGAAAGGCTGCTTCGCGATGCAGCAGAGGCGCTGGGTGTTCCGGAGGACCAGCTCAAGGCAACCGCGCTTCGTTTCTTCAACGAATGGAAGGAGCGGGGCAAGGAGCTTGAGAAATTGCAGGCGCTCATGTCGCATACCATAGCTGACAACGCGATGATGTACGCGAAAAAGGAAGGGAAACAGCTTATTGAGCTTGACAAGGCGCCCTACACCCAGAAGCTATCCGAGGAAATATGCGGGAAACTGTCCTCGGCGGGATATGCGGCAGTTATCACCACGAACGACGGGTTTGTTGTAGCAGCCGCACCTCAGGGGAGCGGATTCGACGCAATGGAGCTTCTCAAAAAGCACGGGGCTAAGGGTGGCGGCTCTGCAACATTCGCAAGGGGAAAAGTGGAAGAAAGGAACCCACTGGCGCGTGGGTTCTGAGCGGCGGACGCTCTGCTGCGTTTGCAAGGGACAAGGTCGAGAAAAAGTAATTGCGGAGAGACGGACGGTCTGATGTGCATTCGACTCAATAGAAGCGCTCGGGATTCTGCAGGAATTCTATGTCCTCCCAGTTCTTTGCGGCTTTAAGAAGGCTGTTTTTCAGGAAGGGCCTGAAGCAGCCGAACGAAGAGGAGAACTTCAGCACATTCCCTCTGCGGATTTCAAAGCCTGTGCCGTAATTCCTGTTCTTCTCTAGCTTCCCTTCTGTCATTTCATAGAAGCATGCGCCCCTCCTCTGCGCGAACATGGAGTAGTCAGATGCGAACTGGTCAGAAACAAGGTTGGAAAGCACCAAATCTCCCTTTCCTGCGTTTATGGTTACATGCCCGTATCCTGGCGGGATAAGGAAGCGGTCGCCTTTCTTTCCTGGAAGCAAGACCGCGTCCTCCACTCCGAGCTGGCTCACCTTCTGTATCAGGAAGTGTGCGCTTCCGGAGAGCACCTCGTATATTTCAGGCCAGGCAGTGCCTTTCTGGGACTTTGGGTGAACGTGCCCGAAGGTCTTGTTGCGCTCGCCAGCCAAGTCAAGGGAAAGTATGCGCGTGATGTCGTAGCGGATGTGCTGGAATCTGTCAATGCCCCTGTACATGAAATATGTGGGCGAATCGGGATCTAGCCCGCTCTTCTTTTCAGGAAAGGCAAGAACCGGCCTCATCTGCCCGAAGGTGCGGATGTCAGGTTCCACTGCCTTTCCTTCGAACGAAAGGATGCTGCCTTCAAACTTGAACATGGTCGGTCATCTCGCTCTTTTTTTGTCTTCTAGCCTATTTTCCCCTTTTCTTCCTCTTGGCAGGAGCATCTCGGTCCTTGAAACTTTCGAATCCTTCTGGAATGGGGCGCAAGTGCGCAAGCTCGCGGTGCCCGGGGATTTTAGCAAGCTTCTCTTTCTTGAGCTTCTCTGAAACCAGGTACAGGAAGGTGGAAAACTCCCTCAGGTCGACATCATACTGCCCAGCAACCTCCTCGCAGCGCTGAAGCAGCCTGGTGATGTCCACCAGAAGCTTTGGGTCTATTCTTCCGCCCCTGCTCCCCTGCCGGATTCTGTCAAGCAGGAGAAGGCGGGTCATCTGCAGCTCCTTGATTGTTTTCTTGATGCGGCTGCCCTTCTGGTCAATTCTTACCTGGAACTCCGTGGAGAGTTGCGCCACGCTTTCCCATGAGACCTCTCCCAGGCCAGACGCCAGCTGCGCTGGAAGCGAGTAGCGCGCGGAAAAGGGCAGCTCCTCCTGTTTTTGCCTTGCCATAACTGGAACAGTGCTCGGATTTCATTTAAAAGGTTATTAGGAAGAATTTTGACGGGAGAAAAGCATGCCTGAAAACGAACTTGGCACAGTGATTTCCACCATGGAGGGTCCGACCACGCTTGCGTTCTCATTCGTGATCACAAGCCCAGCTGTGCGCAAGGGCCAATTTTTGAAGGTGAAGGGCGAGTCCGGCTATGTGCTGGGCTCGGTGAGCGAGATTACCCGGGCTAACAGGTACTTTGAGCGGGCGGAGTCTGTCGCAGAGTACGAGCGGAGCTCGCCCATGACTGAAAATTTCCCGACTGCCGACTGGGAATACATTGTGGCAAACGTTCGGGTGCACGGCGTATTCGAGGGAGAAAATATATCAAGGAGCTCCTTTCCGGTCTCGCCAGGAAGCCGCGTGATTGAGGCGGAGGAGCCGCTCCTGAAGAAATTCCTCCAGTTGGATGACAATGGCCTTGACATAGGCAAGCTGCAGCACCACAGCCTGGCGGCAAAGCTCTCCATGGGAAAGCTGCTGCAGAAGCACCTTGCCATACTCGCAATGTCGGGAAGCGGGAAATCCTACCTGATGTCGGTCCTCATAGAGGAAATGCTTGAGCGAAAGCCGGAAAACGGCAGGCTCGCAATCGTGGTGCTGGACAGCCATGGCGAGTACATCGGCTTTCGGACAACGCAGTACGCAAAGCAGACAGAAGTAGTGTCCGCAAAAAAATTCAGGATTGCGTTCAGCAGGATAACCCCTCAGATGCTCCGCGAATGGGCGCCGGAGATGTCATCCACCCAGGTGCGCGAGCTGGTGCCGATAATGGAAAGCTTGCGCAGGGAGAAAAAGGAGAAGCACGAGCCCTACACTCTTGAAGAGCTGATTTTGCGCGTGGAGTCCGATATGGCCGACAAGAAAAAGGACAATGTCAAGCGCCCGCTATTGGCCTGGCTCTCCGAACTTCGCGCGCTTCGGCTGTTCTCAGCCTCGGATTCTCCCAAGCTGCAGGACGCAGTCGCCCCAGGGAGGCTGACCATACTCGACCTGTCGGAAATCGAGAACCAGCGCAAGAAGCAGATTCTGGTCTCCTACCTTTCAAGAAGGCTCTTCAGGCTCAGGAAGAAGGAGAAAATACCGCCCTTTGTGCTCGTCGTGGAAGAGGCGCACAACTACGCCCCTGAGAAAGTGGAGCGCTCGCGCGCGCTTGCCAAGGGGCCGATCATCACCATTGCAAGGGAGGGCAGGAAGTTCGGCGCGTGCCTGTGCCTTATTTCGCAGCGGCCTGTGCAGCTTGCCACCACCGCGCTTTCGCAGTGCAATACCAACATAATTCTGCGGATTACCAACCCCTTTGACATCAAGCATGTGGGCGAGTCCTGCGAAGGGATAGACAGCTCGATGCTGGATTCCATCACGACTCTGCGCGTGGGCGAGGCTCTCATAGTCGGCGAGGCTGCAGGCTCGCCCATATTCGTGAAGGTCCGCAAAAGAAAGTCGAATTTCTCCTCCAAGGGCAAGGACCTGGAACTGATTGCCCGCAG
>JAHFEN010000041.1 GCA_023248455.1 Microcaldota archaeon
AGGGCCGAGTGGAACCATGTTGGCAAAGTCTTGGCATCCCATGATGCAACTGCCGAGCACGCTGCGGCAGTCCTGAAAGCGGTGGATGCTGCAAAAATAAGGAAGAGGAAGCTCCGGGTCTGCCTTGATTTCGGCAACGGCACCTCGGCGCTTTCGCGGCTTGTATTCGAGTCGCTTGGCTGCGAAGCGATTGCGCTCAACGAGAAAATTGACGGCTCTTTTCCCGGCAGGTTCTCAGAGCCTTCTGAAGCCAATGTGCAGGCATTGCTGAAAAGCGTGCGCGAAAAGTCAGCTGATTTCGGAGTGGCGTGGGACGGCGACTCGGACCGAGTGGTGTTCGTGGACGAAAAGGGCAGCTGGATAGTGGGCGACAAGGGGTTTGCCATATCAGCCCTGCAGGCTTGCAAAGAAGCAAAGGGGCAGAAAGAGAAGTATGTTGTGACTACGGTGGCGACCAGCAGGTGCGTGGAGGATGCCTGTACCGCTCTTGGAGCAAAGACCATTTACACGAAAGTGGGCGCCCCTTACTTGTCGGAAAAGATGGTGGAGCTTTCTGGAAAAGCTGTTTCAGGAGGGGAAGAGGTTGGCGGCATAATCTGGCCTGCCTTCTCGCTTGCCAAAGACGGAATCTACGCTGCTGCAAAAATCTGCGAAATGGCATGCAGCAGGAAGCTTTCCGAGCTTGTTGCCGAGCTTCCGGTTTACTACAACTCAAAATACAAGCCAGAAGCAGTTGGCAAAGCAAAGGAAATTGGGCTTTCTGCTGCCAAGAAGCATGCCGAAGAAATGGGAGGGAAGCTGACGCTCACAGACGGCGTGCGGGTGGATTTGGAGGATAGCTGGGCGATTGTGAGGGCGTCTGGAACGGAGAATGCCATGCGCATATTTGCCGAGGCAAAAACGCAGAAGAAAGCTGAGGCGCTGATGAAGGAATTTAAAGAGGTAGTGGAACAAGCAGTGCAGCATTAGATGGTTCCCATGAAAATAATCCACGCATTCGGAAGCAGGGCCTGCGCCATAAAGATGGCGCCGCTTATCAAGGAAGGCATCCGCAGGAAACACAAGAACATTGTGGTGTGGAGCGGGCAGCATTACGATGACAACCTTTACCGCGACCTTTTTGACGACCTTGAAATCCCCAGGCCTGACTACGACATAGAAGCAAGGGGAAGCTCGCCCCAGATAGGCGCGAAAATACTTGTCGAATTCGAGAAAATATGCAAAAAGGAGCAGCCAGACATAGTCCTCACGCACGGCGACACATATACTGCCATGTTCTTTTCCCAGGCTGCGGCGCTTTCCCTGGTCCCGGTAGGGCACGTGGAAGCCGGGCTTCGCACTTATTCCTGGGAGCCTTTCCCTGAGCAGATTTGCACCAAGACCTCTGATGCCTGCTCTGCGCTATTCTTTGCAGCAACCGAGAAGAACCGCAAGGATCTCCTGTCCGAGCACGTTCCGCAAGACAGGATATTTGTGGTGGGCAACAGCGTGGTGGACGCTGCGATGCAGCATGCAAAGCTTGCGAAAAGCAAAAGCCGCATCACCAGCCGCTTCAAGATCAGGCATCCGTTCGTGTTCTGGTCCTGCCACAGGAAGGAGAATATCCTGTCTGAAGATCGCATGCGCGGGATATTTGATTCGCTCCTTGAGATGAAGGATGTGAACTTCTTCTGCTCGGTGCTGCCTTCCACGCAAATAGCAGCAGAGAAATACGGCTATGCAGACAGGCTAAGGGGCGCAAAGCACATAACCTGGGAGCCCTGCCTGCCGAAATACACTGATGCCCTGCGCCTCATGATGGAATCCGACCTGATCCTTACTGACTCAGGAGGGATGCAGGAGGAGGCTTGCGCGCTCCATATACCCTGCCTTACGCTCCGCTATGTGACTGACAGGCCAGAATCCGTTTCAGCTGGCGCAAACAGGTGCGTGGGCTGCGATAAGGGCAGCATAGTAAAGGAAACAATGGGCATCCTAAAAGACAAAACCGCTTCCCAGAAAATGCGCGCTGCCAAAAACCCCTACGGGAACGGGAAAACCTCGCAGCTAATATTTGACATAATCGAGAAATTCGAGGGAAAAATGGAAAGGTGGGAGAGTAAAGTAAGGTAGTTCCCAAAACATGGGAAGCCCGCCCGTGGCGTTTTGGCTCATTTTCAGCACCTGTGGTAATCTGTAAAAATTTATATTTTTTTTGCCATGAACATTCATAATCACTATTGCACAAAACCATGCATATGCTGCGCTATATCGAGGAGCAGTTCGCAGGGCAGAGGGCAAAGCTGCGCGTGGTAACTGAAATGCTGAAGCTGGGCCTGAGAGTGGATGAGCGAGGCTTCCTTTACTGCGGGAGCATTGAGCTTGCGCCCGCCAAGGTGGCAAGGGCCCTTTCCGTTGACAGGCGGGTGGTGATTGAGACTATGAAAGAGATTGCTTCGGACAAGGAGCTTTTCCAGGTATTTTCCGGCCTGGTGCCGATTGCCAATGTCGCAGGATCTGCTAGGCTCTTCGGGCACGACGTGATTGAAATAGAGGCCGACCCAGATTCCCTCGGGGTGGTGGCAAAGGTGGCCGGCGTACTTGCAAGGCACAACGTGAAAATACGCCAGATAATAGCCGATGACCCCGAGCTTTACCCAGAACCCAGGATGCACGTGGTGGTCGAGGGCAAGCTGCCGCAACGAGCTGCATATGGCCTGAGAAAGCTTAGGCTCAAAGCTATATCGTTTAAATGAGTTCCCCATTGAATAGATGGGGTTTTCGCATGGTAAAGGCAATCGTGCTTTGCGGAGGGAAGGGAACGCGCCTGCGCCCCTACACCTACACCATCCCCAAGCCCATGCTGCCCCTTGGCAAAAAGCCGATACTCGAATACGTGCTTGCCAGCCTCAAGAGGGCAGGAATCACTGAAATCTACCTTACAGTCGGCTACCTGCACGAGCAGATCGAGAAATACTTCGGCGACGGGAGCAAATTCGGGCTCAAGCTGCATTACTCGGTTGAAACTGCCGAGCTTGGAACAGCGGGATCGTGCATTCCCCTCATGGGCAGGCTTGATGAGACGTTCGTTGTCATGATGGGGGACCACCTCTCCAACACCGAGGTTACAAAGATAATCGAGTTCCACAAAAAGCACGGGGGGATAGCCACCATAGCACTCAACAGGAAAGGCGTGCCCCTGGAGTACGGGGTGGCGGACATGGAAGGGGACAGCATTGTGCGCTTCAGAGAAAAGCCCATTGTGGAAAACCTCATCAACACAGGAGTCTACGTTTTCGAGCCAGAGATATTCGAGTTCATCAAGCCTCATGAGGACTTCGCCTCGGATGTCTTCCCGCGCCTGCTGGAGCAGAAGAAGAAAATCACGGGTTACGTTTTCTCGGACTACTGGCTGGACATCGGCAGGACGACTGACTACGAGCACATCAATCAGTTCATCTCGGTAATCGATTTGGCAAAGGGTATGGACTGACCATATACTTTATAACAACTTATACCACAAAAACAATTAGATTTGGGTATTGGAAGAACTAAACAGCCAAGCCTTTTCTAAGGTGTTAATGTATTGATGCCGAGGCACTCGCAATATCTTAGGCAAACTGATGTGAAAAGGCTTTTGATTGAAAAGAAAACCAGAGTATTAAGACCTGCGGATTGTATCCTTGTCCCAGCTTCTTCATTCAGGAGATATAAAGAGATAGCATGGAGGAACTTGAAAAAACCAAGAAGCACAGTTGAAGAAGCAAACCATGAATATCTGTTGGAGTCTGGCTGGAAATCTAGTATTGATCCAAATCGCACATCATTCACAATTAATTTTGAAGGCCACTGGTTGACAGATATAGATGCAGCCGGAAAGAAATATGGAAAAAAAATTATCGTGAGAACTGATAGAGGCTTTTTCACCTCTTTATCTGACACTTATTTCGGTTCAATCCAAGTATTGAATTTTGCATTAATGGCACCGCGGCTTTTCAACCACTACGTAAGAAACAGAACCAGGCTGACTGAAGAACTGCTTGATACACCCGATATCAGATATGAAGTAAAAGCTGACATGCAATTTTACACCCGCGAATTTACGGGTAATAAAAACAATGGCGGCTTTTTGTATATTTTGAGCCTTACTTACCCGGAAGGCAGCATCAATCCAAAGACAGTGGGCCTCATTTATGCGGAATGCCCAGGCGCGATTGGCGAAGCTGTTCTGCTCAGTCCAAAAGGCGGATCCGTTGACTTTTTCATGGACAAGTAACTCTTATTTGTAAAGAAATACGCCCCGACCTGGATTCGGAAAAATCAGTGGTGGCTCATCTTCCGGCAACTATCTCCTTCAGCCCCCCCTCAAGCGAAACTTTCGGATAGTAGCCTATTTTCCTTTTGGCAAGGGAAATGTCCGCGCAGCTCCTTTTTATCTCGCCCTTCAGCCCGGATAGGAATTTCGGGTTCGAAGTCTTGCCAGAAAGCGAGCACATTTTCTCAAGCAGGTCCAGTATGGGCGTTTCCTTTCCTGAGCCGATGTTAAGGGGCGTGTCGCAGCCGCCCGACTCAAGCGCGAGCGAAAACGCATTCGCAACGTCATCCACGTGCACAAAGTCGCGCGTCTGTTCCCCATCGCCGTAAATTATGGGCTGCTTGCCTTCTGAAATCGCCTCGCAGAATTTCTTTATAACACCGGAGTACGGCGAGAGCGGGTTCTGCCCCCTGCCATAGACATTGAACATGCGAAGCACGGTGTTTTTCATGCCATAGAGCCTGCTGTAAAGGAGCACGAATCTTTCGGCAGCAAGCTTGGAAGCGCCATATGGGGAGAGTGGGTCGGTCTTGTGCTCTTCAGTAACAGGGATTTCCTCTGGGTTCCCATAGACTGCGGCTGATGATGCGAATGCAACTTTTGGGACATTTGCCCTTCGCGCAGCCTCAAGGACATTGAGGGTCCCGCCTGCATTCACCTGGAAATCCGAAAACGGGTCGGCAACCGAAGCCTGAACGTCAATTAGTGCCGCGAGGTGCACGATTGCATCTGCCCCGACAAACAGTTTCTGCAGGCGCAGCGGGTCAAGCACAGAAACCCGCACAAACTCGGCTTTTGTGCCCATGGGAGGTGGGGCTATGTCGAAAATGCGCACCTGCTTGCCTTGCTCTGAAAGAAAATTGCACAAGTGATGGCCAATGAAACCAGAGCCGCCAGTTATGACAATCATGGCAAACATCACCCGAAAAATTCTAAAGAACCCTCCCGTACAGTAAAATCGCAAGCAACGCACATAAGCCTTCCGCAGCGATGAACGTCAAGACAAGCTTCTGCTCGGAAATGCCACCTGAGAGCTTCATCACGAGCTGCGCCAGGCCGCGCACGCGGCTTTCAAGCGTGTAGAGCTTGCCCGCGCGAAGAGAACCCCACCATTTTGTGCTCGGGAAGCGGTTGTATGCCTTGATGAAGAAGTCGAGAACGTAAGGGATCACAAGTATGGCGCCTGCGGATTCCAGGTTGCCGATAATCACCGCAGCTGCGAGCGCAGCGCCGATTGTGAGGTTGCCTATGTCTCCTGTGAATACCTTGGCTGGATACCAGTTGAAGCGCAGGAACGCAAGCAAGGCGCCCAGCATGGCAGCTGAAATCATGGCCATTTCAATTGAGCCGTTTGCAAAGGCGAGGAGCAGCGTGGTGGCAAACATCACCGAGCCCATGCCTGCTTCCATTCCGTTGAAGCCAGCGAGCATGTTGGTGAGGTTGGATGAAACCGTGACTCCCAGGGGTATGAGTAGGAATATGTAGAAAAACCCGAAGTCAAACTGTCCTATGAACGGGATATGAATGAGCGTGCTGCCTGCAGCGCTTACCGCAACCAGGGGAAGCGCTGCTGCCATGGGAACCAGTGCCTTGATCGCCTGGCGCATGGAGAACAGGTCATCGTAGGTGCCTATGACAGATATTATCATTATTGTCAGCATGGCCGCCAGCATTTCAATGAGCCTGAACGGATAGCCGAAAAAAGTCTGGAGGGCGATTGCAATGAGAAGCGAGCCGATTGCGCCCATCACTATGCCCAGGCCGCCCATCTCCGCAACCTCCTGGGCGCCCGGCTTATTGACGTCCCTTCCGGTCATGGAGGCTGCTGAAAATTTCCTGATGAGAATGGGCATGGCAACAAACGTGATGGCAAGCGACGAGAGGAAGATTGCAGCCACGAACGGCAGGTCAACCATTTATTTCACCCTGAAGACTGACACAAGCCCAAAGCCAGAGACATATGAGAGCTCTTGGGCCTGGCCTGAATATATTTCCACGAAATGCGGAATGGCGGCGCCCTCTGCAATAACAACCAGCCTGTTCTCTTTGGAATAGAACGGCAGGCCGGAGTTCAGGATCACCATGCTCGAAAGGGGCACGCTCCCGTAGGAAGCGCCCGACGGGGCGACAAGCTGCGCGTCGCGCAGCGCAAATTGCCCGGTTGAGTCTACCTCCCGCACCAGTATGGAACCGGACGATGGCG
>JAHFEN010000042.1 GCA_023248455.1 Microcaldota archaeon
CGTTTGCGACCTACAAACATTCTTTAACCTAATCTTCGCTTACTCACGCTGGGAAGGTGCGAAGCAATGAAAAAATCCGAGGCTAATTCATCAACTGGCACTTTTGCCGTGAAGGCAGGCTTAGCGCAGATGCTGAAAGGCGGCGTCATAATGGACGTGGTGAACGCGCAGCACGCAAAAATAGCGGAGGATGCCGGGGCTGTGGCGGTCATGGCGCTTGAGGCAGTGCCTGCTGACATAAGGAGGCTGGGCGGCGTTGCCCGGATGTCCGACCCCAAAATGATAAAGGCGATAAAAGCAGAAGTAACCATCCCGGTAATGGCAAAGTGCAGGATAGGGCACTTTGTGGAAGCGCAGGTGCTTGAGTCGCTCGCAGTCGATTACATTGACGAAAGCGAGGTGCTCACGCCGGCAGACGCAGAGCACCACATTGACAAATGGCAGTTTAAGGTTCCGTTCGTGTGCGGCTGCCGCGACCTGGGCGAGGCGCTGCGCAGGATTTCAGAGGGCGCGGCAATGATCCGCACAAAAGGGGAGGCCGGCACAGGAAACGTGGTGGAGGCAGTGCGCCACATCCGCGCAGTGAACAGCGGCATTGTCTCGCTCAAGGGAAAAACCAAGGCAGAGCTTGCGGGAACGGCGCAGGCAATGCGCGTGCCTGTCTCGCTTATTGAAAAAGTCCGCGAGCTTGGGAGGCTGCCAGTTGTGAATTTTGCGGCCGGAGGTATTGCGACTCCTGCGGACGCTGCGCTGTGCATGCAGCTCGGCGTGGACGGAGTATTTGTGGGAAGCGGCATATTCAAGTCATCCGACCCGGAGAAGCGGGCGCAGGCAATAGTGGATGCGGTTGCGCACTTCAACAACCCGAAAAAGATAGCCGAAGCATCCGAAGGATTGGGCAAGCCAATGGACAGCCTTGAACTGGAAACGCTTCGGCCAGAGGAAAAGCTTGCCCGAAGAGGAATCTAATGAAGCGGATAGGCGTACTAGCGCTGCAGGGCGGCGTCGAAGAGCACATAAACGCCCTGCTGAACGCATCGGACAGGATAGGGACACCTGTGCAGGCAGTGGAAGTGCGCACGCAGGAGGACGCGGAGAATCTCGACGGCATAATCCTCCCTGGCGGCGAGTCCACTGCCATCTCAAAAATGATGTCGCGGGCGAACCTTTTTTCCTCTGTAATGCAAATCAGGAAAATAATGGGCACCTGCGCAGGCGCCATAATGCTTGCGAAAAGGGTGGAAGGTGCCATGCTTGACCAGCGCTTCCTTTCGCTCATGGACATCTCCATATCCAGGAACGCATACGGCTCGCAGCTGGAATCATTCGAAGCTCTGCTTGACACTGAATTCGGGAGGATAAAAGGCGTTTTCATCCGCGCCCCAAGGATGCTGCTCATTGGAAGCGGCAACGTGCGCCCCCTCGCATTCCACTGCGAGGAGCCAGTGGCAGCCTATCAGCAGTCCGGGGGCAGGCATTACCTCGCGCTCACCTTCCATCCCGAATTGACCACTACAAAGTTCCACGAGTTTTTCATCAGACTATAACGCCCGCATGCCGCACGAAAACATCTGACTTTTTATAGTTCGCACACCAATTCTTCTCCGGTGATCGGATGAAAACACTCATTCCACTCTTTCTCTGCATTGCGGCATCGGTGGCTTTTGCCGACATACTGCCACCAGACTCGCATTCTCTTGATCTGTGCGTCAAGATAGCCAATCTCGTTGAATTTCCGGATGTTACAATAGTTGGTCTTATACAGGGCCCAATGTCATCGGAGAGTGGCTATAGACTATCGGAAGTTGCAGGGGGCACGTGCCTGGGTAAGGGCTACAAATTCAACAGCCTTTCTCTTTATGCCGTCAAAAAAAACGGCCTCGGGCCGAGCGGCGTGCAGTCGCTTGGCGTAAAGACAACGACGAAGCCGAATGAAGGATGCATTGATGAGAACGGACAGACCTGCACATACAAGGCCTACTCAATAGATGATTCAAGGGCGCAGCTGCTTTCGGACGCAATCGAGACATACGGCGGCTATATTTCAAACTCTGACCAGAGAAGTTCGGTGTCAGTCAACTACTATCTGGCTGAAGGTCAAAACGGAAAAATAAGTCTCGTGAAAGGTGAAACCACGACCAAATACACGGATGGCCGGGAAATCAGGTCTGGTGAGAGGCCAGCGAGCGCCAAAACACCTTTCCCTCCAATCCCATCGCCGCCTCCAAGCCCAAATTCCGTTCAAAAGGACTTCTTTTCCTCGTTCATCTGCTTTTTCGTGCAGCTTTTCGGCGGCAGGTGCTGAATGGACGCATATCAATCGTCATTTTTTTCCTCACTTTTTCTCACAGTGGCAGTTGAAACCGCTGTCCTGCTAATCCTGGTAAGGCGTCTCTTCAGAAACAAGAAAGGCAGGCCAACAACTCCATTGATAATAGCCTCCGGAATCTTAGCTTCATCATTAACACTGCCCTATGTCTGGTTTGTCCTTCCTCAACTGGTGCACAATTACCAGCTGTATGCGCTTGCCTCGGAATCTTTCGCGGCAATTGCCGAGGCTCCTGCTCTTGCCCTGGTAATGCGGATCAGGATCAAGGATGCGTTTTTTCTGTCATTGGTCTGCAACCTAGCCTCGTTTCTAGTCGGCATGCTTATACTCTGAGCAGGGTTTTGTTACACCGTTATATAAGCAATCCCCAGCACAAGGAAAACCCATGGACAGACGCATGCTGGACTCATACTCATTCTTCCAATCAGCCAGCATGAGCACTGCGCCAGCGCCGCAGCCCGGGCCGCGCCGCCCAACACTCTCTTAAGTCGCCGAAAGGCCCTGACAAAAAATATGGAATTTTTTCTTTTCTTAATCAAAACCATGCGCCAGGGGTGCTCATATGGAAAATCGGACGGAACTCAATTCCCGCTGCAAGCGGATAGTCATAAAAATAGGCACAGGTGTACTGAATTCGCGCGATGGCAAGCTTGACTTGAACGTGCTTCGCGACCTGTGCGAGCAGGCAGCTGACCTCCACGAGGCAGGCAAGGAGATCGTAGTAGTAACTTCAGGCGCGGTTGCCAGCGGAAGGACAAGGCTGGAACTCAACGGCGCAGAATTGGACATGGCGCTTCAGCAGGCAAGCGCGGCAGTGGGGCAGAGCCTTCTCATGGAGCAGTACCATGCTTTTTTCGGCAGGCGCGGCAAGTGCGTGGCCCAGATTCTGCTCACGCAACAGGACTTCGAGGACCAATCGCGCTTCAGGAACATGCTCTCCACATTCGAGCGCCTCCTCGGCATGAGGGTAATCCCGGTAGTGAACGAAAATGACGCAGTTGCAACCGAGGAGCTGGATTCTTCTAAAGGCAAGGACGAGCGACTGTTCGGCGACAACGACACGCTTTCCTCGCTGGTTGCCGCTGGCATCAAGGCAGATGCGCTCATCATTCTTTCCACAGTCGACGGGCTGCTGGACAAAAACAAGCGGGCAATAGCCGCAGTTTCCGGATTCGACGAGAGCATCTGGCAGCTGGATTTTGGCGAGGTGACTGGCCGCGGTGGGCTCTCATCCAAGCTTGGGGCAATGCGCAAGGCAACTTCAAACGGAATAATCGGCATAATTGCAAACGGGAAAAGCAGCGGCGTGCTCGAGCGCATTTTTTCCGGGGAAAACATAGGCACCCTCTTTGCCAAGGGGGCCCAGTCCGAGGCGCAAAAACCGGGCTACAGCCAAAAAATCGCCGCGCAGGCAAAAGAGAGCGGGCGAATGCTCTCCAAAGCTTCTGAAGAAAAAAGGGACAGCGCGCTTGTTGCTGCTGCTGCCTTGATTGAAGCAAATGCGCAAGACATACTGGAAAAGAACGCTGCCGAAGTTGCAGAGGCAAAAGAAAGAGGGCAGGGCGCCGGTTTCCTACAGCGGCTTGGGCTGAGCCAAAAGGGCATACAATACCTGTCAGACACCCTGCGCAAAGTTGCAGCGCTCAAATTGCCTGCTGAAAAAATTGCAGAGTGGGAGCTTGAAAACGGGCTTCAGATAACAAAAGTAAGGGTGCCCCTGGGGGCAATTCTCCTGATCTTCGAGTCGCGGCCAGATGTAGTGGTGGAAGGCGCAGCATTGGCGCTAAAATCCGGCAATTCGATAATCCTTAAGGGAGGCAAGGAGGCAGCAAAGACAAATGCCATTCTTTCAGGCCTGCTGCGGCAAGCGCTTGCGCAATCCGGCTTGCCGGAGGATGCCGTGCAACTTTTCGGCGGCACCAGGGAAGACCTCAAGGAGCTGCTGAAAAAAAGCGATTGCCTGGACCTTGTGGTTCCTCGAGGCGGCGAGGGCTTGCTGAAATTTGTCAAAGCCAGTTCCGAAATACCAATTCTCTTTGCAGGCGGGGGCAACTGCCACCTCTATGTGCACGGGGATGCTGACCTGGAGGCAGCGGCAGAAATCGCAATAAATGCCAAAACGCAAAAGCCGAGCGCCTGCAATGCAATAGAAACGCTGCTGGTCCATGAAAAAATCGCACCCGCTTTTCTTCCCCTCGTAGCTGAGAAGCTGCTTGCAAAAGGAGTGGAGCTTCGCTGCTGTGCCGCAAGCCAGAGAATTTTGAGCGGGTTCAGCACAAAGGCAGCAACCGAAGACGACTGGGCAGAGGAGTTCTTGAGCCTTATCCTCTCAGTTAAAGTAGTCTCAGGAGTGGAAGAGGCAGTTGGGCATATCAACCGCTACGGAACCAGGCATTCCGATGCAATCGTGGCGCAGGACAAGGGCGCGGCGGATTTCTTCTGCAATGAAGTGGACGCCGCCTGCCTTTACTGGAACGCCTCCACCCGCTTTACGGACGGAGGCCAGTTCGGGTTTGGAGCCGAGCTCGGCATAAGCACCCAAAAGCTCCATGTGCGGGGGCCCATAGGCTTGGATGCCCTGTGCAGCTACAAGTACAAAATAGCCGGAAACGGCAATATCAGGGGTTGATATCATGATTGGGATAATCGGCGTCGGGAATATGGGCACGGCAATAGCCGGGCGGCTTCAAAAAAACGGGCTCGAAGTAATTGCAAAGGGCAGGAAAATGATAAGCATCAGCGGCGTGAAGGAAGCATCGGGCTTCGATGAGATGGCCCGCTGCAAGGCAGTGCTCCTTTGCGTCAAGCCAGCCGACTTGTCCTCAGTGGCAAGCGGCATGAAGGTTGCAATCTCAAGCACAGGCGGGCATCCGCTGCTCATATCCATAGCCGCAGGCAGAAGCTTGCAGTGGCTGGAAGGGCATCTTGGCAACGAGAGGATTGTCCGGGCAATGCCAAATCTGGCTGCAAGGGCAGGAAAGTCCTTCACCTGCTTCTCCGCGAATTCCAATGCTTCCAGCGAAGACTTGGAGCTTGCGCAGGAAATTTTCTCAACATTTGGCTCGTGCAGGCAGGTAAGCGAAGGCTCTCTTAATGCAGTGACTGCAATCAGCGGCAGCGGGCTTGCCTACTTTCTCTATTTTGCCCGCGCGCTTGCCAAGGCAGGCGTTTCAGCTGGCTTGGAAGGCGGGCTTGCCGATCTGCTTGCGCGCAGCACACTCATCGGCGTTTCTGCAATAGCTGATGAAGCAACTCCCTCCACATTCGACGAGCTTATTGCCTCAATTGCCACGCCAGGCGGGACCACTGAGGCTGCGCTTGGCGTGTTCGAGCAGAATGGAATGGAAAAGACCGTCAGCAGCGCAGTTCATGCTGCAAAAGAGAGGTGCGAGGCGCTGGCGCAGAAATAGTCAAACTTCCTTCTGTAAAGTGCCTAGGGGGCTTCAAAAATAGCCTTAATCTTTCTGGTGATCTCCCGTTTGTTGTACTCCCTTAGGGCGTAAGCGAGGAGTGCTATTCCGAGCGCTCCCGGGGCACAGCCTATTATAAGATACATGGCAATTACTGCGCCAATCAGCACCCCGATTCTTGGCAAGTCAGTCTCGTCTTTCAAATCTTTTATGTTGCCTTCGAAATCTATGAAAACGCTGAAGTGGCAGTGGCTTATTAGCGGATGATAATGCGCAAGGAAGCCGTCATTTTTTTGGATTATGCCTTGGAATCCGCCCTTGGCAAGATCATTTTTGATCTGTTCTTTGGAAAGTGTTCTTACCATGGGCCCACTAGATTTCCTTCCCTCTGGCGCAATGAACACAAACAAAGCCTATCTTGCACTGCTCCCTGCCGCAGTTCCCCTTGCCGCACATCTTGCAGGTCTCGGTAGAAACCCTGCCGCACACTGCGCACAATCCGGCGATATGCATAAGTATCGGATGGAATTGGGAGGCTATATTTAAAATTAATCTCCCAATGCGCCTTTATGGGAGAACAAGGACTCAAATCGCTTCTCAGGAGCCTCGCGCCCTCTCTTGCGCAGGGAAAATACTACTATTGCACGGTGGACGAATCGCAGCTCATGGCAGTTGCCACCCATCTGTCCTATATTATCGGCATCTTTCGCGAAGAAGAGGGGCTCACGCTCGTTTT
>JAHFEN010000043.1 GCA_023248455.1 Microcaldota archaeon
CGGGCATTCGCTGAGATGGACGAGCGTGCCCGCGAAATCGACTCGGAATTCGAGCAGATGGAGAAACAGATGCTTGAGCAGCAAAAAAGGCGCAGATTGCCTTAGGAAATGTGTTTCCAATGGATGAAGATAAAGCCGCCAAAGAAGGAGCTGCAGAAAAGCCAGTGGAAAATGCCGGGCAGCCAGAAGCTGGGGACTCCCAAGAGGCGCACTCAAGCAAACTGTCAGCGGTTTCAGACCAGATGCTCAGGCTGCAGGCTGAGTTTGACAATTTCAAGAAAAGGACCGCAAAGGAGAAGGAGGCGCTTTCGCATTCCGCTGAGGCGAAATTCATGCTCCGCATGCTACCTGTATATGAGGAGATTTCACTTGCGGAAAAGGAGGCTGGCAGGCTGCCTGAAGGCGAGGTGAAAAAAGGCATCATGCTGGTGCTTGGGAAGTTCCGCGAGTCATTTCAAAAGGAGGGGTTGCAGGAAATGAGGCTTGTTGGCGAAAAGTTCGACCCTTTCCGCCATGAAACAGCCATGCGCGAAGAGTCGGACAAGCCCGAGGGCACCATTGTCCGCGTCATACAGAAGGGGTATGTTTTCCGCGGCTCGGTGCTGCGGCACGCCATGGTCTCGGTATCATCAGGGAAAAAGCAGCAGGAAGCGCAAAAGCCAGAAGCAAAGCCAGAAACCGGCGAATGAGGTGTTTTCCATGAACAGTTACGCTATAATAAAATTGGAGGCGGACTCGCTTGCGGTGAAAGAAGACATTCTCCAGCAGTTCAACACATACATGCAGCAAACCGCGCGCGTGCCATCGTTCGTGCATGATAAGGAGGGCTACTTCCGGCTTTCTTACAGCGATGAACTCGGCTTATCGTCCGCAGGCATACTTGAGCTTGGCAGATTCCTGTCGTCATCCGGCTATAAGGTGGCCGGCATCCAGAGTGCCGTTTCATCAGAGGGGGAGGATTCCACCGAGATAAGATTCGCAAAAGGTGAGCAGCAGGGAAGCGTGGTGCTTTCCACGCTGCGCATTTACTGATGAATACTGATGGATTTATTATGTTAATTAAGAGGTGGGAAATATGGGAAAAATAATCGGAATCGACCTGGGAACATCGAATTCGGCGGCAGCAGTGCTTGAAGGCGGCAGGCCCTCAATACTGCCTTCCGCAGAGGGCGCCTCGCAATACGGCAAGGCGTTCCCCTCGTATGTGGCTTTCACGAAAGAGGGAACGCGCCTCGTTGGCGAGCCGGCAAGAAGGCAGGCTGTGGCAAATCCAGAAGCCACATTCACGGCCTTCAAGCGCAAGATGGGCACTGATTTCAAGTACCAGGCGCAGGGAAAGGAATACCGGCCCCAGGAGCTTTCAGCATTCCTGCTCCAAAAAATCAAGCAGGACGCGGAGATGTTCCTTGGCGACAAGGTGGAAAAGGCGGTTATAACCGTCCCAGCATATTTCGACGACAACCAGCGCCAGGCTACCAAGGATGCCGGTTCGATTGCAGGCCTGGAAGTGGTTCGGATAATCAACGAGCCCACAGCTGCAGCGCTTGCTTATGGATTGGACAAGGCTGGCAAGGAACAGAAAATACTGGTTTTCGACTTTGGGGGCGGAACGCTGGACGTCACCATAATGGATTTCGGAAAGGGCGTTTTCGAGGTTAAATCCACCTCAGGGGACACGCAGCTTGGCGGAACCGACATGGACAATGCCATAGTGGACCATCTTGTGGGCATTTTCCTGCATGACACAGGCATAAACGTGCAGTCTGACAAGCAGGCGATGCAGCGCCTCCGTGAGGCTGGCGAAAAGGCAAAGATAGAGCTTTCCACGGTTCTCGAAAGCGACATCAACCTGCCTTTCCTTTCTGCGGACAAGGCCGGGCCCAAGCACTTTGTGTATAAATTCACGCGCGCCAAGCTCGAGGAAATAGTCGAGCCCATTGTGAGCAGATGCAGGAAGCCCGTGCAGCAGGCGCTCTCAGACTCCAAGCTCCAGCCAATTAACATTGACAGGATAATAATGGTGGGCGGCCCCACTCGCATGCCCATAGTGCAGAGGTTCGTGGAAAGCATATTCGGGAAAAAAGTTGAGCGCGGAGTGGACCCCATGGAATGCGTGGCAATGGGAGCGGCAATACAGGCAGGCGTCATTTCAGGGGACGTCAAGGACATATTGCTCCTGGACGTGACTCCTCTCTCGCTCGGCATTGAAACCTACGGCGGAGTGTTCACCAAGCTGATTGAGCGGAACACCACCATCCCGACCAAAAAATCGCAAAGCTTTTCAACAGCAGCCGACTTCCAGACCTCTGTGGAGGTGCACGTGCTGCAGGGCGAGCGCGCCATGGCCCGCGACAACGTGGAGCTCGGCAAATTCGCCCTGATAGGGATTCCGCCAGCCCCGCGCGGTGTCCCGCAAATAGAAGTGACATTCGACATTGATGCGAACGGCATAATACACGTCGGGGCAAAGGACCTCGGCACCAACAAGGAGCAGAAGATGCAGATAATCTCGCCCCACAAGATGGACAAGTCAGAAATAGAAAAGAAGATGCGCGAGGCAGAGGAATTCTCTGAAACTGACAAAAGGCTTCGCGAGGAGGCAGAACTCAAGAACGAGGCTGAAACGCTGGTTTACACGGCTGAAAAGACGCTTGCAGAGTACGGAGGCAAGATTCCCGCGGATCTCAAGGAAAAAGTTCAGTCAGCCTCCAAGGAAGTGAAGGAAGCGCTTCCCAAGGGCGACATGACGGCAATAAAGGCGGCATCAGACAAGCTCAGGAAAGCCCTTCAGGAAGCTGGCGGCTCCATCTACAAAGGCGGCCAGCAAGGGAGCGGCCCTGGAGGAAGCGGGCCTGGAGCCGGCCCTGACTTTGGCGCAGGAGGCAATTCAGGCGGAGCGGGCGGCCCAGGCGGAGAAAACGTGTACGACGCGGATTACAAAAAGGTCTAGCTCAGGACAACCAGGTTCACAATTTCCACTCTCTTTCTTTTCACAAAGCCGTTATGACTAGGCTTTATCTGACATAAAGCCGCCAGGTTCCACTTTTCGAAGGTCTTTGGACTTGTTCGGAGAGGCCATCCCAAATCCTTTTGGAAGCCCCTCCTCAAATGGCGTTGTTTTGAATTCTTTTTTCATTTCTTCAATCAACGCATTGATATGTTCATCATCGCTCTTTTTTCCCATTTTTATAAGAGTTTTATAAACTCCAGCCATCCTGTTGAAAACCTCTTCTATTCTACCTATTGTACCATGGTCGTGAATTCCCATCTTTTTACAGTAGTCAGGTGCGGAAACCTTGCCATACCAAAATAGGTCAGAAAATACAGAACCAATAGTTGGCTCATCCTGGTGCTCAAGAGAAAAATATCGGAAGATGCCGATATTATCGCCTTTTTTATCCTTTCTTTTTAGGAAAGCCCCCACTAGAAAACCAAGATACTCATCCCAATAGTATACGCCTCCTTGGGTGGGATCCCTCACGCCCGCCTCATTTTTTACCCATTCGGAGGGCGTACTTTCATCAAGCTTCAGGGGCAGCCCAAGCGTCGTCTGTGCATAATATGCTGATATTTCATTCAGGGCACCTTTTTTACCCAGAGAATAGCGCAGGCCATGGGTGCATTCGTGTATCCCGGCGTTGAAAGCCCATACAAACCGGCTACAGTCTGGCAATGATGTTATTGATTCCAGAGCGGTGGTGCCTACGATTATAATTCTTGAATAATGGTTGAACCCCAGACTGTCGCCACCCGATTCCATGGAAATTGGGACGTGCTTATGCGGAACGTCTTTCAGGAAATTTTCTTCGGTGTATCTGGCGCCCAACCAAAGTGCGATCAAGGTACGTGGATCTGCCTTGCCTAATTGATCTGCGCGCAAGGTGCCATTATTCAAATCAGCGTTAAGTTCTGCTTCAAGGCGATTGTGGTTTTCCTGGAGCCATTTTGTTACCTTAAGGAAGCGCGTGCTCTCTAGTACCGATGTGCCCCCATAATATTTTTTGAAATCGTAATTTGGAAGCTTGTGCCAAGAAAAATCGTAACCTGACCAGACCCTGGTCAAACTACCAAGAAGATTGTGAAATGCAGAAACCAGTAGCGCAGTTTGGGGCTTCTCTAATGGTTGAACTGACTGAGCAATTGGCATAGTATATATAACCGTGTATGGATTTTAATTTTTATAGGGTTGGCAGTAAGCTCTCAAATTTTTTCTCTCTCGTGCAAACCCTCTTCTATGTCGTGACGGAGGATTTGGGCGGAATCCTCTCCTCTCAACCTTGATGTCTGGTAGATTGTCTGCATTATTGCAAGCCCATCCCTGCCAAAATCACTCTGGCTGTGCTGGCTTACCTTGCGCTGTATGACCATTGGGCGGAGCGCACGCTCCGCCCTGTTGTTTGTGGTCTCAATGCCCCAGCGTTTCAGGAATGTGAACCAGTCATCATAATACCTGACAATGTAGTTCATCGCCTCTGACAGGTTTTCCTCGTGTTTCCATTGAGAGCGGAGTATCCTGTCCAGCTTCTTCTCATATTTCCTCTTGAGTGCGTTCCCCCTCTTCTTCTCGTTTTTGGCTTTCTTGTAAAGGCGGAATTGCGCCTGATGGTGTGTTTGGATTACTGTATTTGCGCAATTCTGCGGACAGTCTTTCAATTATTGCATCCTTCTTCTTCAGCTCTTCCTGAAGTTGGAGGATTGTTGCTACTGCCTGCTCCAATGTCTGAATCTGTGAAGGAAACCAGCGTGCAGACGGTTACAGAACTGCGCAAACTCGGCATTGAAACCTATCTTATTACTGGCGACAACGAGCGCACTGCAAAGGCAATAGCAAAGAAATCAGGCATAAGGAATTATTATGCGCGCGTTATGCCGGAAAAAAAGGAGCAATACGTAAAGCGGCTCCAGGCGCAAGGGAAAATCGTGGCCATGGTGGGCGACGGAGTGAACGACGCCCCAGCGCTCGCAGCGGCAGACATAGGCATTGCAATGGGCTCTGGAACAGATGTTGCAATGGAATCAGGAAGTGTTGTTCTCATGCGCTCAGACCCTATGGACGTGCCGCGTTCCATCCGCCTTGGCAGGGCGACCATGGACAAGATAAAGCAAAACATGTTCTGGGCGCTCGTCTACAACGTGATAGGCATTCCAATTGCCGCAGGCTTGCTCTACTCATCCACAGGGTGGCTGCTCTCGCCCATCATGGCTGGCGGGGCAATGGCCCTATCCAGCGTGTCTGTAGTGACGAACGCTCTCACGCTGAAGTGGATTAAGCTTTAAAGTCCTGATTCCAGCCGATGCCACCTACCTGTTAATACCATATTAACATTTATAAATATAAACAGCGCATAGATAGCACAAGAGCACCAGCCTGAGGAGCAACCATGGCAACCAAGCGGGACTATTACGAAATACTTGGCGTAAAGAAGAGCGCAAGCAAGGACGAGCTAAAAGACTCCTACCGGACGCTCGCGCTCAAATACCACCCGGACAGGAACAAGGAGCCTGGCGCAGAAGAGCGATTCAAGGAAATCTCCGAAGCTTACGCAGTGCTTTCAGATGACGAAAAACGGGCGACATACGACCAATTTGGCCACTCCGGGTTTGACCAGCGCTACACTCAGGAGGACATATTCCGCGGCGCCAATTTCGAGGACATATTCCGCGAATTCGGCTTTGGCGGCGGGCACCTTGACGATTTGTTCTTCTCCTCATTCTTCGGTTCTCCAATGGGCCAGGGCAGGAGGAGCGGCAGGGGCGCGGACCTCCGTTACGACATACACATAACGCTCGAAGAGGCTGCAAAAGGCGTTTCCAAGGAAATTTCTTTCAAAAGAAACAGGGCGTGCGGGCGCTGTTCAGGCTCAGGGGCAGAACCCGGGACAAGGATAATAGCGTGCCCTAAATGCGGTGGAAGCGGCCAGGTCCGCTCCAACAAGCGATTGGGCCCTTTCGGAAGCTTTACCAGCATCACCTCCTGCCCTTCTTGCGCAGGGAATGGCAAGTTGCCTGAAAAGGCCTGCAGGGACTGCCGGGGCTCGGGGGCGCAGATTTACACTGAAAAGCTCTCGGTTGACATACCTGCAGGCGTGGACACAGGCTCGCAGCTACGGCTTGCAGGCATGGGAGAGCGCGGCCCATCATCGGCAGGCGACCTATACGTATTCATCGGCGTGCAGGAGCACGAATTCTACAAGCGCGAGGAAAATGACATATACCTGGAAACCCCGGTCAGCTTCTCGCAGGCGGCGCTTGGCGCGGAAATAGACATACCCACGCTATTTGGCAAGGCGAAATTCCGGATACCGCCGGGCACCCAGACAGGCACGCTTTTCCGCATGAAAGGCGAGGGCATGCCGCGCGTGAACGGCAGGGGCAAGGGCGACCAAATCATACGTGTGATAATCCGCACGCCAACCAACCTCTCAGACAAGCAGAAGAAGCTTCTCTC
>JAHFEN010000044.1:0-4630 GCA_023248455.1 Microcaldota archaeon
CTGGAGAAGCTTTTCCAGAAATTCTTCAAGGCTGACCCCAACGCCCCTGGAAGCGGGATAGGACTGGCGCTATCAAGCACGGTATTCAACAAGCACAACGGCAAAATCAGCGTGAAGTCGGAGCTTGGCAAGGGAAGCGTGTTCGAAGTAATCCTGCCTCGAGGTGTTTGACATGAAAAAAATCCTTATTGTGGAGGACGAGCCTGATGTTGCCGAGACCA
Source organism: Microcaldota archaeon (assembly GCA_023248455.1). Lineage (GTDB taxonomy): Archaea > Micrarchaeota > Micrarchaeia > Anstonellales > Anstonellaceae > UBA10161. The sequence continues at coordinate 222 of JAHFEN010000044.1, forward strand.
TGAAGATGCTGGTCGAGCGCGATGGCTACCAATGCGACTACTGCCTTGACCCGCGGCAGGGGCTGGACAAGATGAAAGGCTATGACCTGCTGCTTCTCGATATCATGATGCCGCGCATGTCAGGGAGGCAGGTGCTTGAGGAGATGAAAAAACGCGGCATAAATATGCCTGTTATAGTGGTGAGCGCCGTAGGGCTCCCACTGGAAATTGCCTCAGAGCTTAACAAGAGCTACCCTGGAGTGGATTTCGTGGCTAAGACAGAAATACTCACCGAGCTCATCCGCGCAATAGTGGAAAAAATAGGCAAGTGATTCCAGGCTTGGCATGACTAAAGCGTCTTTTTCTTCGTTACCTTGGTCACCAGCTTTCTTCCCCCCTCCCGCAGAAGATCGCCCGTTGCCCCAAGGCCAGTCTTGAGCATGATGCCGCCCCTCACCGTGCTTGTTGCAACAATTTTTCTGGTGAAGTCCCAACCATTCACCACATGGTGCACCGCTCCCTGAGTGGGGTAAACCGCCACAAGGTTGAATATCATGGCGCGCTGGCTGGCGGTGTTCTCTATCTCCTTGGCGGTACTGAGCTTGGGCGCAAATATGATCGCGGTTGCAAGCCGAAGGGCGCCTGAAATCAGGAACACCAGCATGATTCCGCTGAATCCGAGCAGCGAAGCGCCTCCGAAATTCGTCAGGAAAAGCCCGCCTGCAATCGAGCCTGCCGCGTAGAAAAATCCGTTGAACTGGTTGTACTTTGCTATGAACGAGGGGCGCAGCTCCCTGCCCACCATGGCAAGCGCGTAATTGAATGAAGCCAGGTCAAAGCCGGACCAGATGAAGCCTGAAAAACCTGGAACAGCCCTATCATCAGCACATCCTTGGAAAAAAGCCACATCAGGGGGACGAGCGAGGCGAGGAATGCGGTGGCAACCAGCACTGTGCGGTTGCCGAACCTGTCTATTGCCTTGCCCCAGTAAGGGTAGCCAGCTATTTTTGCCATTATCGAAAGAGCGGTCATCGCCCCCAAAAGCCCCACATCGAATTTCAGCTCGTTCAGCATATAGGGAGTGAAGAACGGGGCAGCAAACTGGACGGTGAAGTTCATCAGCGCCATGAATACAAGGAACCAAAGCTCGTTCCTATGCGCGGGAAGCAGGAAAAGGTGCTTGAACCTGATTTCCCTTATGAGCTGCGCCTCGTATTTCACGTCGTCGGTCCGCAAGTGGGCTGCCACGCAGAGGAGCCTTGAGGCAAAGGCGACTGCAAACACGCCTGCGAAAGCCACTCGCACAGGGTAACCTGCCTGCAGATAGTTTAGGGCAAGGCCTGCTGCAAAAGTGGTGGCAAAAAGCGTGACCTGCATGAGGCGGTTGCGGTTGGCAAAAAAGCCGGAGCGCTCGTTTTCAGGAACAATGTCCGATATCCAGCTGCTCCAGCCCGGGTTTGCCATCATGGTGGCGGCAGCTCCAAGCGAGAATAAAAGTATCATCAGCTCAATGGACATCCCTGCTGGCCAGAGCACCATGGCAATGACTCCCAGCCAGCTTAGCGCCTGCAGCGCCGAAGCGAAAATGCTCAGAAGCTTCCTGCTCTTTATGGTGCGGATTGCAGTAAGCGAAACCGACTGCAGCATGGCGCCGAAAAGCTGGGGCAATGCAGACAGGACACCGATGAGGAAATCGCTTGCGCCCAGGGCAATCGCTGCTGCAGGCAGATAGGCATCGCCAACACCCGCCATCACTGCGTATAGAATGCCGTCCATTGAGGAAGCGCGCATGGAGCGGTTCCGCTGCTCGCGGGTCAGCTTCTTCCCATCGCTTTCGTCAGGAAACATAACAGGTCGCATTCGCATTGCCTCCGCAAGGATTAAAAGCAGATTCCAGCCAGGGCAGAGGCCAAGCCTGCCAGGCATATTTGCCGTTTGCTCACAACGCAAGGCTTGCAACCCTGGCAAGGTTGTTGGTGAAAACCAGTATGCCGATCATTATCAGAAGGCAGCCTGCAACCCAGTTGAAATACTGCATGAGCGGCCCCATCCTCCTGATGAACTCGCGCGCCTGCGCTACGGATGCGCCAACAACAAGGAAAGGCGCGCCCAAGCCAAGCGAATAGGCAAAGAGGAGGTAAAACGCCTGGCCAGGGGCAGTCGCAGCCAGGGTGAGCACAGCTCCCAGTATCGCCCCCACACATGGAGACCAGCCCACCGCGAAGCTTGCCCCGAACAGGAAAGAGAAGAGGTAGGATCTGCGGGCTCCAGCGGATGCAGGCTTTATCCGGTGCTCCGCCTGCAGGAAATCCAGCCTGAGAAGCCCCAGGGTGTAAAGTCCGAAAAGGATTATCACAGAGCCGCCGATCCTTGATAGCCAAACCCTCGCATCATATGAAGCTCCGCCCAGGATCCCATTGAAAAGCACGCCAAGCAGGGAAAAAACCACTGTAAAGCCAAGAACGTACGAAACAGAGTTGAGGAAAATCCTGAAGCGCGTTGCTTTCTGGTTCTCGGCAAGCCCCACGCCCCCCAGGTAGGAAAGGAATCCAGGCACAAGCGGCAGCACGCAGGGCGAGGCAAATGAAAGCAGCCCAGCTGCGAATGCAGCTACAAGGGTCAGGTCCGCAGCCATAGGAATTTCCTCTGATTCCTGTGGGCGGTTGAATTAATAATATAGCTGACGCATCTGAAACTGGTGCATTGCGTGGGTATGAGCCTCAAGTTCAAGCATGCGCTCTTTGCAGTGGGCGGCTTTCTCCTTGCATTTGGGTCAGTATTCGCATTCTTCAACTCTGCCGTTTCCATAGGAGGAAGCGACCTGGTGGAGTCATTCTCATACGGGTTCACCTCTATATTCTTCGCGCTGTTTGCCGGAGTGCTCATCGGGGTTGGTCTGACACTTATCACGAGCGGCCTGGTGCTCGGATTGCGGGGAAACTACACCCAGGTCGTGATGACTTTCCTGCTGTCAATACTCTCCACGCTCATTGCCATAGCCGCAATCGCAGAGGCAGCGTCATCGACATTCCCCACCATGGTGCTTTTTTTCGCATGCATGGCAGCCTCAGGGGCGTTCATGGCGGCTACTGTGGCGCTCATACTTGCTGACACTGTAAAGGGATATATTTCAAAAAGAAATTAGGCCTGCTTTCGCTTCTTTACCTTCAGCATGGCGCTCATTTTTGAAATAAGCGCCCTTTTCTTTTTGGATTCCGAAAGCGCAATCCGCAGCACGTCCACGAAATTCTCCACAGGTATTATCCTAATCTTGCCCTTAAGCGAGCCAGTGAGATAAATGTCCTCTGCATTGCTCTTGGGCACGATTATCTCCTTCATGCCCGCCTCGATCGCGGCCTCTGCCTTGCCGGTCACTCCCCCGACAGGCAGCACCTCGCCCCGCACTGATAGCGATCCTGTCATGGCAAGCTCCTGCCTGACGGGTATGCCCTCCATGGCGGAGATTATGGCAACCGCAATCGAAATGGACGCAGAGTCCCCTTCCACTCCCTCATAGGTCTGCAGGAACTGCACGTGCATGTCATACTGCGAAACGTCCTTGCCAATGTGCTTCTTGATTATCGCAGATACATTCTCAACCGCCTCCTTTGCAATTGTGCCGAGCTTCCCTGTTGCAATGAGCTTGCCCTCGGACTTCGAGGAGGCGGGCGTGACTTCCGCAACTATTGGCATCACCAGGCCGGAAGAGGAGTCGCCAAGCACCGCAAGTCCGTTCACCTTCCCTATCATGCTCCCTTCTGAAACGAAAACCTGGTAGTCCTTCCTATTCTCAACGAACCGCCTGCTCATCTGCTGCTCGATCGGCTGCGCAATCCCCCGTGCCCTGATGATGTGGTCGGCATCAACGTATGCGGCCTTTTCCTCATTTGCAATGTCTCCCGCGGCCCTAACCAGCCCTCCAAGCTCGCGGAAGTTCAGCGAGAGCCTTTTTTTCCGCCCTGCCTTCCTCCTCGCCTCGTCTATTATCTCTTCTACCGCCGAATAGGTGAATGGAGGTATTTTCTTGTCCTTCTTAATTTCCTGAGCCACGAACTGCACGTACTTGTCGCAGTTTTCGGAAGTGTCAGGCATGGTATCCTGCACGTAGACCTCGTAACCATTGCCGCGGATCCTGGAGCGGAGCGCAGGGTGCATCCTGCCCATGTCCATTGCATTTCCAGCGGCAACCAGCACAAAGTCGCAAGGCACGGGCTCGGTCTTCACAATCGCGCCGGACGAGTTTTCGCTCTGCCCGGTAATCGGGTATTTCTTCTCCTGCATGGCAGTGAGGAGCTCCTGCTGGCTCCTTGGCTTCAAGGATGCCATCTCGTCGATGAAGAGCACGCCGTCATTCGCCCTGTGCACTGCGCCTGCCTCCACCCTCAGGTGAGCAGGGGTTCCCAGCCCTCCTGACTGCAGCGGATTGTGCT
>JAHFEN010000044.1:4640-6391 GCA_023248455.1 Microcaldota archaeon
ACGAAAGGGGCTGCCTTCCTGCCGGAATTGTCCACAATGAGCTTGGGCTCGTTTGATTCGAACAGTCCCATCTTCTTGCCGAACGAGGTGGTGAACCTGTAGAGAAGGAATAGGAACCCGAAGCCGATAATGGTGGCAAGCACGAACCATTTGTTGTCATTGTTGAGCGAGCCCGTAACATAGAGGAATATTATCACTGCAATAAGCCCGAACAGGAACATGGTCCCTGCCGAGGTACCCCTGCTTTGCATGGCATCGCGGTTTTTCATCGCCTGCTGCATCATCCTGCCCTGCCCGATCTCCATTTCCTCCTTTGGCTTGGGTTTCTGCTTCTGCCCTTTCGGGGCAAACTTGGAGAACATCTGGCGCATCTGCCTGAAAGCCGCGTACATCTGCGCAAGTTCGGGGTCTTTTTTTATTTCGTCGTCGCTTGGGTACGTTCTCACCGACCTCACAAGCGGGCGGTTCTCGTCGTTCGGGTTCGGGTAGATCAGCACGTCCTTCAGGTCGGTGGCTGGCATGAGCTCTGCCATTGCCTGGGCAAGCATGGATTTGCCTGTGCCTGGCGTGCCTATCATGAGCACGTTCCTTTTCTGGGAGGCGGCTTTCTTCACTATTTTCACCGCGTCATCCTGCCCAAGCACCTGGTCAATCAGCTTGGTGGGGATGGCTATTTCCTCGGTTGTCTTGAATTTCCTCATGGTCCGCACCCTATTTTACGATTATCGAAATTTCGGCCGCAAGCGCGCTTATCCTTTTCTCAATCATGCTCGTGAAATTTGCCTTTGCCGAGCCGCAGTCGCTCACGCCTCCACAATTTCTTACGGAATTCCAGGCAGCAGAAAGCTGGCTGTCATTCAGGGCAAGCACAGCAGTTTCTATCCTGCCTAGCCTTGCGCTGTTCGGTATCCTGGTCGGCCCGTACGCCTCGCTGTAATAGCCGGATACAAGCTGGTATTGGGAGATCTGGCTCGCCTTCTGGCGCGCTAGAGCAAGCGTGTCAGAGTCGTTTTTCATGGCCGTAATCTTCGAATCCTTGGAAGACACGACTGCATTCAGCGTGGCCTTTTCCGCGTTGCAGTCAGCTATTTTCCCTGTAAGGCCGGCATTCAACCTGTCCTTGGAGGCAAGCTGCACGTTCAGGCCTGTTTTTTCCTGGTCACAGCCTGCCCTGAGCGCATCGTATTTGTCCTGCCCGATGCAGCCGAACAGGAGAAGCAGAGGCAATGCCAGTGCTATTAGGCGATTCATGCTAAACACCACTCCAAACCTATTTTTATCCTTTCCCCCTTGATTTGGAAGTACTGTGTCAATTGCCTGTTAACAGTGTTAATAAGGTATTAACGTTTTTAAATGTTTGTTCATATATTATTGACAGTCACAAGGTGCGGCGCGCAACCGAGTGCTGCGCGTTGCTTGCAATTAGCTTCCTGCCGCACCCTGTGAGTGATTGGGTGGCAGGGGAAAAAACCAAGGCAGATCTTGTGCAGCGCAGGGAGCAGGGCGTGGATGGTGAACTTTCCGAGCTTTGCAAGATGATGCGCCTGATGTCCGAGCGTGACGTGGACGCCACGCTTGCGCAGGTGCTCAAGACCATGCTGGTCTACTCCCGCGACCGACCTCTTGGAGGAAGCGAGCTTTCCAAAATATCCGGCATCAACAGGATCACCATCATACACCATCTCAAGAGGCTGGAGGGCGCCGGCTTTGTGAAAAGGCAGGAAGGCAAATACGCCCTGCGCGTCCAGTCT
>JAHFEN010000045.1 GCA_023248455.1 Microcaldota archaeon
TTTTCGATTTCTTCAGGCAGGTAGGACAGGCCATTGATTTTTTCCTGCTCGCCTGAAAGCGTGAGCGCGATTTTGAGCAGCACGGCAATCTGGCAGGTGAATGACTTGGTGGCAACCACCGCAAGTTCCGGGCCAGCGCCGATTATTACCGAAGCGTCGGCCTCGCGGTAGAGGGAAGAGCCGACAACATTCGTTATGGCAATTATCTCCGCCCCGCCCTTCTTGGCAAGCCGGGCAGCAGAAAGGGTATCCGCAGTCTCGCCAGACTGGCTTATCGCGATTATGACTTTTTCCTTGCCGGTCCGCATGTACGAAAATTCAGACCCGTAAACCGTATCGCAGTTCAGCCCCAGCCTGTTCTGCAACAGCGACTTGAAGGCCAGCCCTGCGTAATAGGATGTCCCGCATGCGACCACGGTGAGCTCTCCTCTGCCCTTCAGGAGCGCCACTGCCCCCCTCACATCAGCTGCCAATGCCTCGCGTATCTTGCCCTGCTGCTCGTTTATTTCCTTGAGCATGAAATGAGGGTAGCCGTCCTTTTCAGCCATTGAAGCGGTCCATGTTATTGTGTGCACCTTGCGCCTCATTTTCTGCCCGCCCTTTCCAAAAACAGCAAAGCCCTCTCGGGTCATCTCCACCCTGTCGCCATCCTCAACGTATACTGCCTTATTGGTGTATTCAAGGAGCGCAGGCACGTCGGAAGCGCAGAACACCTCTCCCTTCCCAATCCCAAGCACGAGCGGCGGCCCGTTGCGTGAGAGGTGGATCGCAGGCTCGCCCTCTGCCATTGCCACAAGCGACCAGGAGCCGGACAGGCGCGAGATTGCAGCTGCAAATGCCTTGCCAAACGCCCTCTTCCCTTTCCACTCCTCCTCTATCAAATGCGCGATGAGCTCGGTGTCTGTTTCAGATGCGAATCCATGCCCGTGCCCCTCAAGCTCCGCTTTTAGCGAATCAAAATTCTCGATGACCCCGTTGTGGATCACGAATATTCTCCCTGAGCAGTCGGTGTGCGGGTGAGCGTTTGCCCGAGTTACGCCTCCGTGCGTTGCCCATCGCGTGTGCCCGATCCCCATTGTGCCCTTGAGCTGAAAAAAGTTCATTTTCCCGTGTATCTCGTCAATCCTGCCAATGTCCTTGATTACTTTTATGGTGCCGTCAAGCGTGGCAATTCCTGCCGAGTCATAGCCCCGGTATTCGAGCTTTTGCAGGCCCTTGAGTATGACCTCGGAAGCTTTCCTGTAGCCTATATAACCGATTATCCCGCACATATGGACGCCCCTATCTCACCACATAGTCAATTATGCCGCAATTTGAAACCCCAAGCATGTATTTAACTAAACTCTCTCCCCAATCGCAAAAGTCCTCTTGACCATGGTGATCTTCACCTTTATTTTCTCGCCGACATCCACATTCGGGATGAATATCACAAACCCCTCGACATGCGCAATCCCGTCGCCCTTCGCGCCCTTGGCATCAATCGTGACTTCGTATTCCCTGCCCTCCTCAACTGGCCTTCCGATGCCGTCCATAATCCCACCCCTTTCCAATATACCTTTCCCGGGCTGGTTAATAATAATTGCCGTTTTTCCAAAGCTAACGGAAGGGTCTCATGTTCCTCCTAAGCCGCATAATGGAAGAGCCGGCACCAAGCCGCGTGAAAAGGCCGCCGTACGCCCGCTCGAACTCGTCGCCGTCAAGCGCGGCGCGCAGGTCAGCCTCTATGAGTATTGCAGGGTAGGCGTACGCCTTGTGCATGCAGGACAGCGAGTGCACGAACGAGGCTATCTCATCGAAAGTTTTTTGCCCTGACAGGAATTCCACGCGAAGCGGCCGGTCTTCCTTCACAGGCTTCAAGTAGAAGGAGAGTATCCTGTCTGCCCACTGCCCCAGGTCTTTCAGTATCTGGTGCTTCTGAGGCGAGGAGGAATAGGAAAATGAGCAGGTCCGCTCGCCCGCCTCCAGCATGAAGAAAAGGAAGTTGGTGTCTCCTGTATGGGCAAAGCCTGGCTCGTTCTCCGAATGCTTCTGAACTATTTCAATGAAGCGCTTGCTCCTGCTGTCCTTTATCACCCCTAGAAGCGCGCAATTCTTTTTCCAGGCGGTTTCGTAAAGCCTCCTGTACTCACCAAGCACTTCATCGTACAGCGGGCGTATTTCGGATTCCTCGGCAGGCTTGTCGGACAGGAGAGGTGCTATCGAGCCGTCCATTAGCATGTATGCGGGCAAGTGCTTCTCAATGAGGCTTGCAGCGCAGGAAAGCTCGCCTCGCAGCCTGAACAGAGACTTGTGCCACATCACATCATGCGAGTCCAGCCCGCTCCGCACGTCGTACTCCAATTTCGGAAGCGCAGACGGGAAATACTTGTGAACAGCCACCTTCGATTCCTTGTACTCGAACACCACGCCAACCGAGCGCATAAGGAGCAGATCAAACCCGTGCAGCTCCTCCCCCGCGATTCCGCCGTCCACAGCGGCAACCGCGCAGTCAATGCCAACCTTTTTCACAGGGTAGAAAACCTCCTTCTCAAGCGTTTCAGGATACTCGATTTTGCCAGAATTGAACCTCAGCCTTTTCGCAAGCTCTTTTCTCTCGCTCTCGGAAGCCGCAATCTGGCTGGCAATCTGCTTCAGGCTGTCGTCAAGCATAAGGGATATAATATTGAGAGGACTTTTAATTCTCATTGGAGCGGAAAATCCGCATATTCCGCTGCTAAAAATCCGGGGAAATCTTTATGGCACTCAAGCAGGTCATAGTCATCCGCGACGACCTTGACATGGGCAAAGGCAAGATAGCGGCGCAAGTTTCACACGCTTCCCTCTCAGCATTCCGCAAGGCGGAGCTTGCGGACAAATTCGCAGCCCGCAAGTGGGAGGCAGAAGGTCAGAAGAAAGTCGTATTGAAAGTGGGGAGCGGGGAAGAGCTTCTGTCACTTTACGAAAGAATGAAAAGGGAAATGCCCTGCTCACTCATACGCGACGCAGGCCACACGCAAATAGAGCCAGGCACAATAACCTGTTTTGGAGCCGGACCCGCTGAAGAGTCAAAGATAGACAGGTACACAAAAGAACTGAAGCTGCTTTGAACACCTGCAGGAATAAGAAGACAGCTCTGTAGAAAACCTTTTTCACGGTGAAGTTCGAAGAACACCCACCTCGATTTAATTTTATCTGGAATGGCGCCTTTCGGTTCACTGAATAAGTGTGTTGCTCTTTGATTCTTGCCCCTGTGGCTGTTTACTGCTACAGTGGATTTCTACAGAGCCAAGAAGACAAAATAAATATGTTCACGGGAGAGCTGAAGCTGCTCTAGGCAATCATCCTCGCCTTCTCCGAGCTGATTCCCTGGCTCTCCACCGCGCTCCTTTTCACCTTGGTGTAAATCCTCAGCACTTCCGCCACGCTCCATGCCTGCGAAATAGCACCTCGCGGCTCCATGGTGGCGGGCTCGTAAAGTTCGGGCAAGCTGCCCATGCAGCCCCTGTTCATTGCCTCTGCAAGGGGCCGCAGCGAAGCGAGGACCTGGCGCTCGCTCCCGGGGTAAACCCGAAGCTGCGCGTCGTAGAACGCGCCCAGCAGCCAGGGCCATACCGGGCCCTGGTGGTAGGCTTCATCCCGCTGCTCTTGATTGCCTGCGTAATATTCATGGTAGCGATTGTCCTCAGGGGAAAGCGTGCGGAGCCCGAACGGGGTGTAGAGCCGCGAGCGCACCACGTTGAACGCGTGCTTTTTCTGTAGCTCGTTCAGCGGCGAATGAGGAAGCGAAATCGCGAATAGCTGGTTTGGGCGCAGGCTGTTGTCATTGGGATCAAGCACATCGAAAAGCCCTCCATCACCAGAACAGAACTTCTGGAAGGACGAGTCCAGAGTCTCGATAATGGGCGCAATGACCGACTCCGTCCGCTTGTCGTCAAACCGCTCGGCAAGCCCAAGCATGAATTTCAAATCCGAGTACCAAAGTGCGTTCACTTCAACCGGCTTGCCCTTTCTCGGGGTGACCGCAACGCCGTTTATTCTGGCGTCCATCCAGGTGGCTGCAGGCTCTTTCACGGAAAGCAGGCAGTCGGAGTCCATTGCCACAAGCGAATTGCCCTGTATGTACAAGGAAAGGAAGGCACGGAGCGGCTTCCATAGCTCCTGCTGCACTGACCAGTAATCGCCGCTGTACTCCACATACTGCCTGACAGCGTTCACGAACCATAGCGAGGCGTCGGCAGAGCCATAGTGCGCCCTTCCCTCCTCGTCCACAAAATTCGGAAGAAGCCCGTCGCGCATAAGTTGCGCCTGCCCTGCAAGTATTTCAAAAGCGAGCGCATGCCTGGCGCTGCAAAGGAGAAGGCCCGGAATGGAAATCATGGCATCACGGCCCCACTGGGAAAACCAATGATAGCCTGCCAGTATGCCATGCTTCGCGCTGCGCGAAACCACGAACGAATCTGCGGCAGAAAGCAGCGTGTCCCCGAAGTCCGTCCTATCAATCCCGTTCTGGCGGGCAAATCCGTATGCCAGGTGGTGGAACCGCGTTTGCTGCCTGTCCAGTATGTCAAGCGCCTCTGATGGGGCTAGGTGCTCAAGCGAGGCAACGATGTGCACCTCCTCGCCTTTTTCAAGTGTGGCGGAAAAACAGCCAGGCGAAAATAGAGTCTCTGTGCAAGTGTAGCCCCTCTCCCTTTCCATCCGGTATTCCATGTTGCGGTATTTTTGCGGCAATGGGGCGAACGAGCCTGCTGATGCGGAAACTCGCATGCTTGCTGGCTTAGGGATCGAAAAGCCAAAGCGGTCGGATTCGAATTGCACATCGGGCTCGGATGTTGAGGGGTCCTGGTGGATTTGCCGAGGGGCAAGCAGGGGCCTGACTGCTAGCTCCGCCACCCTGCCGGAAGCCAGCCTGTAGGAAATTACGACTGCGTTCTTGCCGTGCGGCATGCGCACGCTCTTTTCCAGGCGCGCCCCTCCCAGGGAATATGTGAAAGTGGGGTGTGTCGCGAAGCCGAAGCCCACCAGGTGCCGGAACCCCTCCGGATACACTATTCCGGGATAGGTATTGGTGGAAAGCGGGTACTCCGCGCCTGCCACCCGCACAGTTTCCTCGAGCTTGGAAAGCATCACGTGCCTGCTGCCTGGGCCCAGGAGAGGTGCAATGAGCAAGCCATGGTACTTGCGGGTGTTCATCCCTATTGCGGTTGACGAGGCATAGCCTCCAGTGCCATTTGAAACCAGCCATTCGCGGCTCTTTGCCTGCGATGGGGTGAGGTCAAAAGCAGAAAGCGACAGCATAAGCATGGGTTCGCTGCCATCAAATAAAAATGTTGCCCTGGATTCGGCCTTGCTAATAAAACCCGCTGTTTTGCCGACTTTATTAGCAAGTGAGCGAGATTATTAGCAACGGGCTATTCTATTTCTTATTTGAGGTTTCTCACCTCGTATTCATAAGAAATCTTTTCCTATCATTTCGAACCTTTTAGTGCAGAATTGACCTTCTCGGTATATTCTTCCGTCTTCATTGGTGCTATTTTGATTGCCTTGCTCAAATAAACTTTGGCAGCAGCGGAGTCTCCACTCTCAGCCGAACCAAGTGCCAATCCAAAATTCATCGCAACTACTTCTCTTACTTTGGGGGCAAGCCGATAATATTCCAATTCAACCGCGATTTTTTTCAGTTGTTCCAGTGTACCCTTGCCATTAAGTTTTTCAAGTGAAGCCAATGCTGACTCAGCCTCATCCTCTCTCTGATAGGTTTCGGCTTGCCGAAGGTTGAAGGTAGCTTTTTGCCAGTTTCCATTTTTGAGGTCGTAAATCGCCCATTCAACATGTCTATCAGCTAACTTATCTTTCAAATTATCAATCTTACTGGTTATTTCTTGTGCTTTAATATCAAAATTTTCCATAGCGCGGTATTCTAAGTGACCTCCGAATCTCCTTTGAAATTTTGTCTCAAAAAAGTCAGAGCCTTGCTTAGCGGCGTTATATGCCTGTTGCAACAATTTCAACTGCTCCTCCAGAGTAGTTTTCGGTGTTATTTTCCCAAGCGTTTTCCCAATCTCGACCCCTACAGAATCAATCTGCATCTTTGTTTGATATAAAAACATTTTACCACCAATTATTTTATGTTTATATATATATATAAATACATACATTTTAAGCGACATTCTGAGCAGACGGCTTACTTTCTGAGCAAAAGTCAATCTTCACTCCAAACTCAAAGCTTTCATGTATCAAAACCACGATATTGTGCGCGATGAACTTGCAGAGTAGCTCATTCTGCTGCGCCGTCCAATTCTTGCTCCTCACCTTGTCGCCGAATTTTGCCTTCACCGTGCTATTTGTGCTTTCCACATTGCTCCGCTTGTGGTAGTGCTGGTAAAACTCCTCCTG
>JAHFEN010000046.1 GCA_023248455.1 Microcaldota archaeon
TCCGATAATCTTCGACTGGAAAAAGCAGGCGAAATAGTAAGTTTGGATCAGAGGATTCCGAGCGACCTTACATGGTCCATCCTTCTTTTTACCAGGGCGTCTGTGCCTATATCCTTCCTGTGCCAGACCTTGCCTATCACCGAGCCGCAGGCCCCCTCTGAGATGCGCTCTGCGTCCGCAATTGTGTCCGCAGTTCCCACCACCGCGATTGAGCGGGAGCTTTGGGTGTAGATTATCCCGTCCTCCTCGTACACGGCAGCATAGTATATCCGGGCGCCAAACGAGGTGATTGCCTGCGTGTTGATCTGCAGGGGCTGGTTTATGAGAGCCTTTCCGGGGTAGCCCTCTGGCACCAGGTACTTGCACACAGTCGCCTTTTTTTCGAACGAGGGGGCCTTGGCAATTTTCCCTTTTGCCATCTGCGAAAGCACCTCCGCCAAATCGTCTTTGAGCAGGGCTAGCACGTTCATTGCCTCCGGGTCCCCGAACCGCGCATTGTATTCCAGCAGCTTCGGCCCATCGCTCGTGAGCATGAAGCCACCGTAGAGGATGCCCACAAACCTCTTGCCGGTTTTCTTGTAGAACGCCTCGACCGTCTTTTGCATGATTTTGAGAGCATCGTCGTAGTGCTTTTGCTTGGTGAATGGAAGCAGGTGGCTTGTGCCTGAGTATGATCCCATGCCACCGGTATTTGGCCCAACATCGCCTTCGTATGCGCGCTTGTGGTCCTGCACCGCTGGCATGCCGTAAATTTTGGAGCCGTCCGAGAATGCCTGGAGCGAGAACTCCTCTCCTTCCAGCTTCTCCTCAATGATTATGCTCTTCAGCCCGCCATGCTTTGTCCCGAGGAGCTCTTTTGCATACTCCTTTGCCTCTGAACCATCCTTGAGCTGCAAGCCCGTCACTTTCACGCCCTTGCCTCCGGTCAGGCCGGCTGGCTTGACAGCAACGCTGCCCCCAAGGGAGTCGATGAACCTTGATGCGTCCGAGCCTGAATCGAAAATGCCAAACTTCGGAGCGCCTGGCACCTTGTAGTCCCGCAGCATGTCCCTGCAATATGCCTTGTCCCACTCAAGGCGCGCTGCCTCCAGTGTAGGAGCTGCGCAAGTGATTCCCTGTGCGAGGAGGGAGTCGGTCACTCCGGCTGCCAAGACAGCGTCAGGGGAAGGGAATGCGAGCGTGATTTCATACTGCTTGGCAAACGAGACCACCTGGCTGGTGGAGTGTATGTCGCCTATGCCGTATTTCCCCCCTGAACCCTTGGCAAGATGGGCGATGCCTGGATTGTTCACAGACATGAACGCGTAGAGCCTGGCATTTCCTCCACGGCAAACGGTTTCTGCGATGGCATGCTCACGAGCGCCGTTGCCCACCAGAAGGAAATTTTCCATAAATACCACACTCCTGCTTGACGTGTTTTTTCTGGCAGCATTTATATTGTTTTTATCTGAAGTTTCCTCACTGGGTGGATAGCATGGCTAAGGTACTTGTAATAGGCGCAGTGGGGCAGATCGGCACCGAGCTCACAGTGGCTCTTCGGAAGAAATTCGGAGGGCAGAGTGTGATCGCTGCCACCAGGAAAACGGCCTTCCCAGAGGAGATTGCTGCTGGCGGCCCGTGCGAGTATTTCGACGTGCTTGAAAAGGAAAAAATGAAGGAAGTGGTAAAAAAGCACGGCATTGAAACAATATACCAGCTAGCCTCGCTCCTCTCCGCAACCGGAGAGAAAAACCCGGACGCAGCATTTGACATCAACCTCCTTGGGCTGAAGAGCAGCCTCGACGTGGCGCGCGAATGCAAAGTCAAGAAAATTTTCTGGCCTTCCTCGATTGCGGCTTTTGGCCCAACAGCGCCGCACGAGGGGACTCCGCAGCGCACAGTGCTTGAGCCCACCACAATGTACGGGGTGACAAAGGTCGCTGGAGAACTTCTATGCCAGTACTATTTCAGGAAATACGGGCTGGACATCCGCTCGGTCCGCTACCCGGGCCTGATTTCCTACAAGGCAGAGCCAGGAGGCGGCGCTACAGACTATTCGGTAGCAATCTTCTACGAGGCGATAAAAAACAGGAGCTACAGGTGCTTTGTGGGCCCGCAGACCGTGCTGCCCATGATGTACATGCCTGACGCGATTCGTGGCACCATTGAACTCATGGGCGCGCCTTCCGAGAGGCTGACTGTAAGGACGAGCTACAATCTCGCAGCAATTTCCTTTTCGGCAATGGAATTGGCAGATGAGGTAGCCAGGCTGATTCCAGGCTTCACCTGCTCTTACGAACCTGACTCCAGACAGCAGATTGCGGACTCCTGGCCAAAGTCGATTGACGACTCGCAGGCAAGGCGTGACTGGGGCTGGAAGCACGAGTACGACCTGCGCAGGATGAGCGAGGACATGGTGAAGAATTTAAAGACCAAGCTGCTTGGACAGTGAAAAATTTCAGCAGAAATTTTTCAGCAGTGGAATATAGAAATTCCACTACGATGAGAAAAAAGAAAAAAATTATGCCCAGCCCAGGGCTGATGCCACGTTCTCGGGCGAGATCGCACTTGACATCCCAGAAACAGCGCCGCGGATCACGAATGAGACCGCGAATAGCACTGCAGCCATTATTATCGCCACTGCCACGTTGCCCTTGCGGAGCTCCTTGAACTCGTCGATGCCTACCGTTATCTTGTCAAGCACGTTCACGGCGATGTATATTGAGAATATGGCGAATATGACCCCGATAGCGAGATTTACAAGCCCTATTACAAGCGCAGCCACCATCTGAAGATAGGACAGGTTTGCGGTGAATACCCCCGTGAGGCCGGACACGCCGGACTCGACTATGTTCGCGATCGAAAGGATGATTGCGCCAAGCAGTATGGCTATTGCCACATTGCCTTTCTTAAGCTCGGCCATCTCCTCTGTGCCCTCGGTCAGCTTGTCGAACATCTTGAGCCCAAGGTAAACCGAACCCATGGCAAGCGCCAGCCCCACTATGAGCTGGAAAATTGCGATGAATAGACCTAGGAATATGCTCTCAATACCCATAACTTCACCTCTTAGGGCAATTCGCAGGCAAGCAATAAAAAGGTTTTTCGGCGGATAGGCTGTATGGCGACCTATTCAGATGCAGGCGTGGACGTGAAGAAAGTCAGGGGCATACACGCTGCCATAAACGACGCGATTTTTTCGTCGATGCCGAACTTCGTCCTTCCAATAAAGGGACACTACGCCGGGCTGTTCAAGGCAGGAAGCCAGACCCTTGCCATACACTGTGACGGGGTTGGAAGCAAGATACTTGTCGCAGACTATCTTGGCAAATTCGACACTGTTGGAATCGACTGCGTTGCAATGAATGTGAATGACGTCATCTGCGTGGGCGCTGTGCCGCTTGTCCTTGTAGATTATCTCGCACTTGCAAAAGAGGATGCCGCGCTGGTGAGAGAAGTGATGAAAGGCCTGCGGCAGGGTGCGGACCAATCGCTCTGCGCAATCGTGGGAGGGGAAACAGCCATCCTCCCGGACATGATTACTGGCGGAAAGAAGCCCTTTGACCTTGCTGCCACCTGCGTTGGCGTGGTTCAGGGCGAGCCCGTCACAGGCGCAAAAATGAGGGCAGGAGACGTCATTGTCGGCATGGAAAGTTCCGGGATCCATTCCAACGGATACACGCTGGCCAGGCGCCTGCTAGATGTGAAAAAATGGGGCAGGGAAATGCTTGAGCCGACCAGGATTTATGTAAAGCCAGTGCTCCAGATGCTTTCGGAATGCGGCATAAGTGGGCTTGCGCACATAACTGGCGGGGCATTTTCCAAGCTCTCCAGGATTGGCGCTTACGCTGGGGCGGGCTTCCTTCTTGACAATATGCCGAAAACCGCAGGAGTGATGGCTGAGCTTGAGAAAAAAGTCGGCTCAGACTATGAATTTTACCGGACTTTCAATGCAGGAATTGGGATGTGTGTGGTGTGCAGTAAAAAGGATGCCTCAAGAGTGATCGGGATTGCAAGGAAACATGATATAGGCGCGCAGATCATAGGAAAAGTTGTTGAAGGAAAAGACGTAACCCTGGAGAAAAATGGCAAAAAAATCTCGCTTCTTTAGCGCTCAGAATGCCCTACAAGAGGGACAAACACAACTGGAAGAATGGACTTGGTTTCCACTCCAGATGCAGACTTCTCAATCAGCAGAAGGTCCTGGAAATACCTTCCCACAGGAATCAGCATCTTTCCCCCTTGCTTTAGCTGCTCCACAAGGCAAGGGGGTATGTTTTCCGATGCTGCCGTTACCAGTATCCTGTCATAGGGCGCGCCCTGGGGGTAGCCCTGCCTGCCGTCCGCCTCGATAATGACTGCTTCAAGCCCTTCTTTGGCGATATTTTTCCTGGCAGTCTCGGCAAGCGCGTGCACCACCTCAAGGGAATAGATTTTGCCTTTATTGCCAACCAGAAAAGAGAGGAGGGCAGCGCCGTAGCCCGAGCCTGTGCCTATTTCAAGCACCCTCTGGCCAGGCATTATTCTTGCTGTTTCAAGCATTATTGCGTACATGTGCGGCGCAGATATGGTCTGGCTGTGCCCTATTGGAAGAGGGTGATCCTCCCAGGCGTATGGGCGCATCTGCAGCGGAAGGAAGTCCTCGCGCCTGATTGTCCGCATTGCCTCTATTATCTTTTCCGACTTGAGGTAGCCCGCTGAAACCAGCCTTGCAATGGTCTCCTCCTGGAGCATTCAGGTCACTTCGTCAATCTGCAAAAAAATTATCGGGATTTGCCATTAGCTTCTTCTCCCATCAGGTTACCTCATCGATGCGCCAGTAACCATTCGGTTTTAGCGCGTCAATCTTTTCTCTCTTTCCCTTCTGCCATTCGGAAATGGCGGTGAAGGCAATCATTGCTCCGTTGTCTGCGTTGTATTCGGGCGCCACCACTCCGAACCTTGCGCCATGCCCTTCGCATACTTGGGCAAGCATCCCGCAGAAGCGGGCGTTCTGAGCCACCCCTCCGCACACAGTGACTTCGCTCTTGCCGGTCAGGCAAAGCGCCCGCTCGGCAGCCTCGCAAATCTCTGCAAACGAGGTTTCCATGAGCGAACATGCGATGTCCTCTGTTTTGCGGGTGCCTATGGACCTGACAGCTGACGTTAGAAGCCCAGCGAACGCGAAATTCATGCCCTTTACAGTATAGGGAAGGGGAAAATAGCTGCCCTGCGCTGCAAGGCGGGCTACCTCGCCTCCGTGTGCAGGGAAGATTTTCGCCTCGCGCGCGAACACGTCAAAGAGGTTTCCCAGCCCCATGTCCAGCGTTTCGCCAAGCACAAGGAAGCGCATCTGCCCTTTTCTTGGCTTTCTGCGCTCGGTAATGATCTGCGTGTTTGCCCCGCTCACGTAAACGTAAAGTGGGTCTTTCATTCCAAGTAGGCTGCGGGACACTTCCAGGTGGGCATGGCAGTGGTTTACCCCTAAAATTGGCTTGCTGTATTTGGAAGAGAGGAACTTTGCGCCCGCGCAGGAAACCCGCAGGCACTGGCCTATGCCCGGCCCCTGCGAAAAGGAGAAAAGGTCGATTTCGCTGGCAGCCACTTTTGCAGTGTCCAGGGCTTCGCGCAAGACTTGGCTGAACGCTTCTGCGTGGTGGTCTGCAGCTGCCCTTGGGACTATCCCTTGGCCAGCCTGGGGCCTGTACATGCGCTTTGAGTTCGCGAGTGTTTTTCCACCATCAACTATTCCGACTCCAAGCGTGTGCGCTGTGCTTTCAATTCCAAGGCAAATCACAAGAACACCGTCCAGATTATGGAAAGAAAGTTAAAAGCCGAGTGGGCTGCGATTGCAGGCAAAAGCGAGCCGGATTTGCGGGTAATCCAGCAAAAAAGCAGGGCTATCAGGAATGCCACTGCCACCTCGGCAACAGAGCCGTACAGGGCGTGCAAGGCTGCAAAAATGGCTGAGGAGACAAGCGCGCCAAGTGAGTAAGAGCCTGTTTTTTCAGAAATTTTCCTGAACAAGTAGCCCCTGAAAAGCGCCTCCTCGCCGGCAGGGGAAAGCGTGAATGCCGCTATGAGCGCGATTGCCGGCAGTTTCACTATTTTCTGCTCGACAAGGTCGGAGTCAAGGAAGCCCAGATAGCCGAGAATGAGAGATGCGAGCATGGTAATCGCAATGGAGAGCACAAATGCAGCCACTGCCCAGAGGAAGAGCCTTGGGAGATCCCTTTTCTTTGGGGCAAGGCCAATGTAGGAAATCCCGTAAGTGAACCCCTTTCCAGCGGATGACAGGAACAGGGCTGCCATGAAGAAACAGATACCTATGTAAAAGACGGCCGATCCTGCGTTTCCAGGAGGGAAAAGCAGCACTGAGGCAAGAAGGAATGCG
>JAHFEN010000047.1 GCA_023248455.1 Microcaldota archaeon
AGCTCATTAGCCCTCTGCATGGCCTTGCGCTCATCATATTTTTCCAGTAGCTCGTTAGCCTTTCCCTTGAACATTTCCTGTATTCTCCCGATGCTCTGCGGCTTGAGCGAGACTTTCAGCTTCTATTCCTGCAAGGTGAGGAAGTAATTGCGAAGTTCGGGGGAGAGAAGCGAGAGAATTTCCCCGTGAGTGAGCTTGGCTTCGAAATTTGCGAAGTTCGGAAGAAGCTGCCCTGCCATGAGCCTTATGGCCGTGCTCTTGCCTATCCCGTTCTTCCCGATGAGCCCGACCACGCCTTTCTGCGGCAGGGGCAGGCCGTAGAGGCGGAACTCGTTCACCCCGTACTGGTAGATCGGGTCGCTCTTCTCATCTGCGAGGTTGATGATTGTGATGCAGTCCACTGGGCATTTCTTCGGGCAGATGCCGCAGCCTGTGCAGAGCTCCTCCGAGATCACGGGAAAGCCCTCCTTGTCCACGACCACAGTCTCGTCGCCCATGCGCACGCCGGGGCAGACCTTCATGCAGATGTAGCCGCACTTCTCCTTGAGGCACTTTTCCCTGTCAATTATTGCAATCCTGGTTTTTCCGAATAGGACCATGCCGACCACTCGATGTTCCGCGCAATTTTTCCGCCTTTTTTGCCTTATAAGCCTTGGCATTTGCGGAGGGATAGCTTTTTATTGCGGAAAAACAGGAAATTAGCGGAGTGGGGGGAGGATGGCTCACCGGGCAGCCATGCGCTGCCGGGAGGAAGTTCTGCCCACCGCAAGAGTCCGAAGCGCTTAAGGCGCAATCGGGAACAGAAACGAATGACTTCCGTGCGCAGATGAATATGACGAAAGGAGATGCGCACGAGGAGATGAAACGGCCCGTGTTCGGGCATTGTGCACGGTGCAAGGCGCAACGCCGCTTAGTCCAATGCCATCTGAAACAGAAGGCAGGCTACCACCCCCCGCTCCAGGAAAACCCCCTAGCTAATCCGAAGGAGGGTTTCCCTGCTTCCTCCCTCAGGCAGCCAGCAAAATGTGCCCATTTTAATCTCTTTCTCTTCAAATAGCAGATTCGTGCCAAGGTAACTCAGCTTGGTTAGAGTGCCAGACTCATAGAACCCTTTTTCCTCCTCCCGCAAGCGCTCGTCGGAAAAAGTGTCGCGATTTTCGCTTCGGCGAAAATGCGCGCAGTTCTGCTCGGCAGAACTTGCGTCGCGGAAAAACGTGACGCCCTCCTGCGCCGGATAAGGGATGAGAGGGGCAAGTATGAGTGATGAGCCCGAAAGGGCGATGCGCAGATTGCGAACAATCTGCGCAGATTTGCAACGTTTCGATGTTGCAAAGCCCGCAGGCGATGATAAAAAATGACACTCGGCGGCAGATTGCTGCCGCTCCAAAACCGGAGAAATCTGGAAGCCGCGTGTTCAATGCCAGCCCAAGGGGCTCTCGCCCCTTAGTCCGGCACCGCCCAAACCCCGTTTGTGCGTGGCGAATAAATCACGCCCTTGGCACTTTTTTTATTTTTTCAAAAAAAATGCCAGCCGTTTCGCCGCAGCGAAATAGGATGGCGCTTTTTCTTTTTCTGTTTGCCCTAATTCCATTAGGAATATTGCTGTCAGGGAACTATAAATAGGGCAAGCAGGCTGAATTGAACAGAGGTGTTAATATGCATCAGAAAACAGTCCCCCTGCCACAGGTAAAATACAAGCCGGCAATAGTTGAGAGGCTTTTCAAAAGAATCAACGAAGAAAATCAAGGGAGAGTCGACATAAACAAGATAGCTGTGGTTGCATTCCATTACGGCAATGATGCCCTCACCACAGGCCGAATCCAGAGAAAGGAAAAACCAGAAACATTTGCCAATGATTTATGGAGAAAAAAAGCCCCGAAAACAGATGCGATACGCGCATGATTCCATTAAGAATATAACCACTCTTGCTATAATTTTCCCATGGAAACGCTCACTTGGATAAAGGAAAAGCGGAAAACGCTCGGCATCACGCAGCATTCCCTTGCCAAGCTTGCTGGCGTGTCCCAGTCGCTTATTGCAAAAATAGAGGCAGGAAGGATCGACCCTGCCTACTCGAAAGTGAAAAGCATCACCGAAGTTCTCGAGCGCGAGCAGTTTTCCAAGGAGAAAAAGGCAAAGGACATAATGCACACTGGAATCGAGACCGTCTCTGCATCTGAAACTCTCCATTCCGCTGCTGCAAAGATGAGGAAGCATTCGATTTCGCAGATGCCTGTTGTGGATGGAAAGCGGGTGGTGGGCAGCCTCTCCGAGCAGGCTCTGCTTGCGCACTTTTCTTCGGACCCGAGGAAAATCGCTGGCACAAAGGTTTCCGAGGCAATGGAAGAGGCGTTCCCAACCGCTCTTTCTGCCACGCCGATTTCAGCTGTTGCGGCTCTTCTCAAGCACTACCCGGCAGTGCTTGTAATGGAAAGGGGGAGCATTGCAGGGATAATCACAAAGGCCGACCTTCTCAAGACGATTTAGAAAAGCGTTTTAACCCTAACAGCAGATAGTGAGCCCATGGACGCTGCAAAATACGCCTCAGCCAAGGAAGCGCTCAGATTTGTGAAAAGGGGGATGACTGTCGGGCTTGGGACTGGAAGCACTGCGGAAATATTCATCGGTTTGCTGGCAGAGAAGAATGGACCAGAAAAGCTGGGCCTTACCTGCATAGCAACATCAGTCTCATCGGAAAGGCAGGCGAGGAGGCTCGGGCTGACGCTTGCCGGCTTTGACAGCATAAAAAAGCTGGACATTGCGTTCGACGGAGCTGACCAGGTTGACCGGAATCTTAACCTTATAAAGGGGCTGGGCGGGGCGCTGGTGCGGGAGAAAATTGTCGACTATAGGGCGGACAGATTCATTGTGATGGTGGGCAAGAACAAGCTTGTGGAGAATCTCTCAGGCACCATACCTGTGGAGGTGATACCGCTTGCAGAGGACGCCGTCAAGCGCGACCTGATTGCGCTTGGCGCCACTGCATTCGAGACCCGGAAGGACGGCAGGCGCAAATTCATATCCGACAATTCCAACCTCATAGTGCACGCGCACTTCCCGCCCATTCCCCAACCGGAAAAGCTCGAGGATGGCATAAACAGGATAGCGGGCGTTGTCGACAACGGCATATTCTCGCAGAAAAGGCCGATTGTGCTGGTGGGAAGCTCGGACGGAAGCGCAAGCGTATTGAGGTAAGGGAATGCTGGTATTGCCTGAAAAATTGCGGTACGAAGTCAGAAAGCCCTTTGGGCGGGTCTTGACTGGAGAGGAGTTTTCCAAAGCGTGCAGAAGCAGCAAGAGGCCCATTATAACGGTTGGCGACCAGTGCGCATTTGACTTGATAAAATCAGGGAACGCACCCGACATGATGGTATTCGACTTCAAGATAAAGCGCGTGGAAATAGCGCCTGAAATGAAAAGGGTGCTGGCTCCTTACGCGAAAAACGCGTTTGTCGTGCTCTCCGGCCCGGGGCAGATAGCTGATGCGCTTGCCGAGGCAGTGGGCAGGATGCTCTCCGAAGGCAAAGGCGCGGTATTCGTGGCAGGCGAGGATGATTTGTCCGCGCTTCTTGTAATGGCGAATGCCGGATCCGGGACCCTCATTTACGGCCAGCCTGATTTTGGCGCGGTGATTGTGCCCCTGGGCGGGAATGAAATCAGGAAGAAAGCTCAGGGCTTTTTGGATCAGATGGAAATAGCCTGAGTTAAAGAATGCAGATGGGGGCGGGAAAGAGCTTGTGGCGGTTCGACTCCATCCTTTTGAGAATGGCTGCGACAATCTTTTTCCCGAATTTCCCCTCCGCATGGCTCTTTTTTCCGCCCCTCTCTATTGCGGCAAGAACCTGGTCAGCCTCATCATATGAGAAGCCAAGCTCTCCCTTTGCAGTTTGCCCCTTCCAAAGCGCAGGCGAGGGCTGCTTTGCCAGAATTGGCTGGGGAATGCCCAGATGCTTGCCAAGCGCGCGCACCTCTGACTTGTAAAGCCCGCCTATGGGAAAGATGTCCGCCCCGCCATCGCCGTATTTTGTGAAGTAGCCCAGCATGAATTCCGACTTGTCCCCTGTGCCCACCACAAGCCCGTTTCGCCTGCCTGCGATTGAGTAGAGCGCAGCCATGCGCACCCTTGCTGAAAAGTTGGCCCTTGGAAGCCTGCCAACTGCCAGCGTTCCATATGCGCGCAGAATGGGCTCGATATCGTATTTGGCTGTTAAAACCCCAATTTTTTTTGCCAGGCCTTTTGCATCCTTCATGTCCTCTGCCGGCGTGGACCGGGAGGGCAGGAAGACTGCAAGCGCGTTTTTCCTGCCTAGCGCCTTCACGCAGAGAGCAAGCGCCACTGCCGAGTCAAGCCCGCCTGAGAGCCCGACCACTGCGAGCTTCTTGCCTGAAGCTGCAAAATAGCCGCTGATGAATGCTGTGATTTTCCGCTCTGCTGCGCCCATATCCATGAAATCACTAGTAGGAAGTGGTGTACGGCAGGAATTTCTTCTTGAATTCCTCGAGCAGCACTATCAGGAAGGCTGCGCCTGCCACGATTAACAGGTCGTCAATATCCAGCGGCACGGTCTTGAAAACCGATTGCAGCGGCCCGAAATAGACTATTGCAATATGAAGCGCAAGCGAAACAAGTATTGCCGCATAGAGATAGGGGTTGGAAAACAGGCGGGACAGGAGCGACTCGCTTGCAGATCGGCAGTTAAGGGAATTGAAAAGCTGCATGAAGACGAAAAGCGTGAACACCATGGTGAAGGCTTTGCCAGGCTCGTAGGTGAGGTAGAAGTCGAATACAGCCAGTGCAATCGACGCCATGGCAAGCCCGAGCACGAGTATGGAAATGATGAGGTTCGCGCTTATGATCCCGGTCTTGGCGTCCCGGGGCGGCTTTTTCATCTCGTCGTGAGAGGGGTGTTCGGCTCCAAGCGCAAGTGCCGGCGGGCCGTCGATCATTATGTTGATCCAGAGGATCTGCACCGGAATGAGGGGAAGGGGCAGCCCGAATATGGGGGCTGCGAACATGAGCGAAAGGGCGGCAACGTTGGTGGAAATCTGGTAGCGCACGAAGGACTTTATGTTGTTGAAAATAGTCCTGCCGTATTTCACCGCGCTCACAATGGACGCGAAATTGTCATCAGTGAGAACTATGTCCGATACTTCCTTGGTGACGTCTGTGCCCGTGATTCCCATTGCAACGCCGATATCCGCCTTCTTTATGGCAGGCGAGTCGTTCACCCCATCGCCGGTGACTGCCACCACCTCGCCCATCCGCTTGAAAGCAGCCACTATCCTGTACTTCTGCTCGGGCGTGACCCGGGCAAACACATCTACCCTGCGGAGCGCAATCTCAAGCCCGGAGTCGGACATGGAAGCAAGCTCGGCGCCATCAAGCGTGTGCCTGCCCTCGGCGAGAAGCCCCACTTTGCTTGCTATTGCTTTCGCAGTGGGAAGCGAATCTCCGGTTATCATGACCACCCTTATCCCTGCCGAGTGGCAGAGCCGGATTGCATCGGGCACTTCCGGCCGCGGCGGGTCCTCCATTGCGCAAAGCCCCACATACACCAGCCCGTGCTCGGTATTTGCAGACGTGTATTTCCCAAGATTGCTGGTTTTCCTGAAAGCCAGTGCAAGCACGCGCATGCCCTGCACCCCCAGCGAGTGCGAGTCTGCGGCGAACTTTTTCCTCCACTCGCTGCCCATATTCCGCTCGCCTTTGCCGGTCAGCACCCTGCTGCACCCTGGAAGGAGCTTTTCAGGCGCGCCCTTCACAAGTGCGAATCTTTCCCGCCCGTACAGGCGGATTGAGCTCATCATTTTCCTGTCAGAGTCAAAGGGCACCTCGCCCACTAGCCTGTGGCTGGCGCGAAGATGCTTTTCGCTTGCCCCGCACGACTCCACCGCATCCAGAAGGGCAATTTCGGTCGGGTCGCCCTGGATTTTAGCGTCTGCCCCGGAAATTACCCTCATGGCGTTGTTGCAGAGCGCCATTATTTCCACTGCGCGGCCAAGCACAATGTCGCGCCTGGCTGCCGACCCATCCAGGCTTCCGCCAGCAATGCTGTAGGTTTTTTCAGGAAGCACTATTTCCTGCACCATCATCCTGTTCTGCGTGATGGTGCCTGTCTTGTCTGTGCAAATAACCGTTGCCGAGCCCAAAGCCTCAACCGCGTTCATCTTGCGCACAATGGCGTTCTTTTTGGCCATCTTCTGCACCCCCAGGGCAAGGGTTATCGCAAGAACGGTCGGCAGCCCCTCGGGTATGACCGCAACCGCAAGCGTGACTGCCACCACGAACATGCCTGGCGCAGCCTCGCCCCGCAAAAGGCCTATGGCGAAGAAAAA
>JAHFEN010000002.1 GCA_023248455.1 Microcaldota archaeon
TTGGTAAAACTCATCGTAGCGAGCATCCTCTGGCCGTACGGTCCACTTATCAGCTTTTCAATATCCTTTATTTTTGCCAGGTCTTCGGCTAGAAACTCCAAATTAAACTTCGTGAGCTCCTGCCTCAACGAGTCCATCTTGCTGGACAATTGAATGGCTCGAACGTGAGGCATGGGAGAATATGGCTGATAATCCTATATAATACATGACAAAGGACGAGCCTCGTGCTACTTCAGACCCTAGCATCATTCTTGGGTTGCTCCCCATGCACTCGCATTCGCTCGTTTCGGGAGAGTTTGGCACTTCGTGCCAAAACCCGCAAACTGCTTCGCAGTTGTGCGGTCCCTCCCCTGCATCTTTCCGCGGAAAAATGCGGCGCAATCAGAACACCGCAATGTTCTGATGCGCAGCGGAGCCGCAATTCCGCTTGCGCATTGGCCGTGGGCTAATCGCGCCTGCACCTTGTATATGCACTAGTCCTACGGCTTTCCTGAACCGAGGAAGATTTATAAATTTCGGCAGGACATGGACATCGATGGCTTCAAAGTTTCTTCTACTGGCAGGGGCGCTGGCGCTCGTAGGAATCGCGTATTATCTCTATACCACCTATCCAAACATGCCGTCTGTAGAGCTGAAAGAGGAAGGTTACAAGGTTTCTGCGCTCGTCAACCTCAGCGAACAGAACGCGCCGATCGACATTTACAGGGACGGCAGGCTTGTCAAGTCAGTTCAGAGCCAGGGGAATGTTTTCGTTGAATACCTTCCGCCAGGAAGTTACGAGTATGCAATCCAGTTCAGCGCTGCGAACCTGCTTGGCATGCAAACCAGGATGAGCCAGTCTGCCCAGCTTAACATCGAGAAACTGGAAAGCCCGGAGCTTGCGAAATACTTTGACTTTCCTCAGGCGAGCCTTTCGACATCCAAATACGCGGTTTACCTGTCTTATCCGAACCTGAAGTCATTCGAGGAGGCGGTGGTTTACAGGAACGGCCAGCCTGTCAAGAGCATCAATGCCAAGAGCGCTTCGGGCGAATTCGTGGAGAACGCCCCCCCTGCGCATTATTCGTATGAGATAGCGTTCAACAGCCAGCAATACCAAAGCCTGAAAGGCGTGCTGCGGCAGGATTACGAGCTTGACGTTGAGCCCATAACCCCTGCCATAAATTCGCTTGCAATCAGCCCCCTTTACAAGGGCTATTCGGCCAATGCGAGCGCAGAGGTAGAAAATGCCTCATCCTGCAAAGCCGAACTCCTGCTTTCGCCGCCTGCCGGCTTCGAGGCAGCCCCTTCGACCGTGCTCAAGGGCCATAATTTCAGCAATGGCAATGGCCTTGACTATTTCTACAAAAAAAGCGAGTCGTGGTCCTGGGATTCGGTTCTGTTCAATGAGCCGACTGACACGAATACCGCGAATTACGACATCAACGTGAAGATGACCTGCTATGATTTCTACAATGCCACGCAATCCGAAAAAATTCAGAAGCTTCCAACTTCAGGGGAGATTTCCCCCTCATCAATTTCCATATCGTATTCGCAGAACGAATCGGGAAACATAAACGCCATGGTGACCAACAACGTATGGATTGATTTCACCTGCAGGCTTCTGGTTGGCGATCAGGCGAACAACATACTCGAAGAGAAGAAATTCCCGCTTCCGGGCCACCATGATTACGAGTTCGGCCTGGATAAGTACAGCAGGAACCTGCTATACCTGACAGCGATATGCCAGGACAGCAACAGGAATCCCATAACGAAAATCAGCACTTTCAAAAACTAATAGGCAGGTCCAATTGCAATCCCTTCCACAAAGATATGAATATTGATATTCCATATCCGGTCAGACCCAAGCATCATCCTTGAGTTGTGCCCCTGCATTTTTATACCGCTAATTCGCTTTCTTCCACATGGACGACCTTGCGCACCTTCTGCTCGGTTACATACTCTTCAGGCTCATGCGGCTTGCAGGCATGAAGGCTGGGAAACTCGAGCTTGCTGCGATACTTGCTGGCTCGATTCTACCCGACCTGCTATGGGCTGCGGGCGCATTAAGCTACAACGATGCGCACACTGCAACCTGGTACATCGTTGCAATGGTGCCCTTTCTTATTTTCGCTATAACTAGAATTGCCGCATCTGGATTTGCCATGTCATCGTTTTTGCACATACTCGTTGATTCGGTGATGCACGCGAGAACCACGGTCTTGTTCGCCCCGCTTTCGGATTTTTCGATTACAGGGACATTCAACTATTGGGAAGTGTGGTTGGCGACACCGGCATACTGGCTCGCCATTCTCGCACTGCTTGCGCTGAGCTTTTACCTGCAAAAAAAGAAGGAGAGACGTATCACTTTTTAGAGACAAAGTGCAGTGCGAAAAGGTGCCCTCCATACGCTATCGGCACGAGAATGACCTGGGTTTTCACCGTGCCTCCGGATTTCTTGTTCCACGTGACTTCAATCGCGGAGCCGGCCTTCTTTTCCATCGCCCCTCTGTAGGCGGAGATAAGCGTGCGCTGGCTTGCCTTTGCGACAAACTTGGGGAAGGAACCCTCAACTGCTGCCCATTTTTCAGGCGAGCCGTAGCCGAGCATGGAGGAAAATTTCCTGTTGCAGGCCTTGTGCATGTCGTCCAGGTAGATGTATACCCCCTGCCCAGACTGGCTGAAAACCCGGGCAAGCTGCCCAACTATGCCTTCTACCAACTCCTCATGATGCTGATGCGCGCCCATATGCCCAACCTCGAATCAGAAAAATTGCGAAAAGAAAAAAATCTAAAAAACGCCCAGGTCTCATGCCGGCTTGATCATTTTCTTGAGCTCGGATGCCGGGACGTCCTTCTTGTGCATTTTCTTCGCGTGCGCCCCGACCATTTCCAAAAGCTCCTTCTCATCGTGGCTCGTGAGGGAAAAACCGCACATGGGATCGCACGATATATTTTTCAGCTGCATAACTACACCTCGGATTTGGGTGGAAACCTGGCTTTTATAGCAGTAAGTACTCAAGATTGATTAGGCATTACCTGAAAGCATGTACAGAATCAGACCTGCCTTAAGAAGTTCCCCAATATCCTCTCGCCGTGCTCGGTGTGCCAGACTTCGGGGTGGAACTGCACCGAGAAGATCTTCTTTTTCGCGTTTTCCATCGCCTCAATGCCGCACGTTTCGGAATGCGCAAGCGCAACAAAGCCGCCTGGCATTTTCACAACCTCGTCGAAATGGGATACCCATGCATTGAACGCTTTCGGCAGGCCATCGAGGATTACCCCTTGCCTGTCCACCTCGATTTTTGAAATGCCATACTCCGCGCTCTTGCCTTTGACCACCTTCCCCCCAAGGGTGTGCGCAATCAGCTGGTGGCCCAGGCAGACCCCGAGCATGGGCCTGCCGGCTTTTTTTATCTGCGCTGGAATGTTGTAGAACTGGTCTGTTGTGACCGATGAGGGCCCGCCCGAGAGTATGAGTGCATCTGAATCAGAAAGTTTGGACGCAGCCGCCTCCTTCGGCACGATTTTACCCTCGCGCCCCAAGTCGCGGACCGCCCTCCAGATGACGTGCGTATACTGGCTGCCCATGTCAACGATGAGGATTGCCATATTCTTATGGAAGCAGTGAAGAATATAATTTAATTTGCCATATTATGCGCAAGAGCTACGTTTATATGTATTTATTACCACAGTTTATCATGCGCGTTTACTGTCCGGACATGCAGAGACATTTCAGGCTCAGTCCAAAAGAAGCCATGGCGGTTAGGCGAAGCTGGTTCTTGTATTCCCCGAGCTGTGAATTGGACGGGATTGCGCGACCTAAGCCAGTAAACCGCATCAAATTCGAAACCGTCATGGCAGAACAAAAAAACGCGGAGGAAGAAAGGATTCGGAAACACATTAAATTGCTTGAGGAAAAGAAGAAAGACGTAAAAAAACTCAGGGCAGCCTTGGAGAGAGGAGAAAAACTGACTATCGGGGATTACCTGATAGCAAGTTATGAAGTGGAAGCCTTTTCTTTCAGTCACTGTATGGACAGATTGGATGATATTGCTGGTCACTTGAGAAGTAACGGGATGGAAGATGAAGATTACGACTGTCTAAAGAATAAGAAAATCCTTGATATCGCATGCGGCTCCAAAAGCGCTGAACTAAATCCGATAGGTAAAAGAAAATATGATTATGAACCCTGGCTTTGCAGGGCATTGCATAAGCTTGGAGCCAAAGCGGTCGGAGTTGACATCGGAAGTAACCATGGAGAGGAATTTGAATTTCATCAAACGGATCTCAGCGAAGAGGGCGCGTTGGGGCGCATTTTTGATAGCTCTCGTGATTCTTCGTTTGATGTTATAAACAGCACAAATTTCCTTGGAAATGTGTCTCCCCTGCTTTTGTACATGACCAATACTGACGAACGAAATAGGATGAAAACTAAAATTTTTGGAGAAGCGTTGCGGCTTCTGAAGGAAGACGGTTATTTCCTGCATGAATTCGATGTTTACATGAAAGTCAGAGGAAATCTTGTTTTGATCGAGCGTTCCTATTAAGCGGGGATTCTATATCATTCCAGCTCCACGGTTGCTGGCGGCTTGTTCGTTATGTCGTAGAGCACCCTGCCCACGCTCCTGATCTCGTTCGTTATTCTGGTTGAAATTTTCTGCAGCACTTCAGGCGGGATATGGGAAAAATTGGCTGTCATGCCGTCAAGCGAGCGGACTGCCCGCACCACCACCGTATACTGGTAGGAGCGCTCGTCACCCCGCACCCCGACAGTCTTGGTTGGGAGGAGCGCAGCAAAATACTGCCAGGGATGCTCGATTTTCCCAGAAGCGGAAGCGGATTCGAGCTCCTCTTCCACTATTGCGCAGGCTCCGCGCACAATCTCCGCCTTTTCAGGAGTTATCTCTCCAACTATGCGGACTGCGAGCCCTGGGCCTGGGAAAGGCTGGCGCTCGGATATTTCGGGAGGCAGTTTCAGCTCCCGCGCCACCATGCGCACCTCGTGCTTGTACAGGTCGCGCAGCGGCTCGCACAGCTTCATGCGCATCTCCTTGGGAAGGCCGCCCACGTTGTGGTGCGACTTGATTTTTTTTCGGCTTCCGCCGCCAGACTCAATCCAGTCCGGAGCTATCGTTCCCTGCACCAGGTAGGCTGCGCCCCATTTATTGGCTTCTTCCTCGAAAACCTGGATGAACATCTTGCCGATTATCTTGCGTTTTTTCTCCGGCTCCTCGGCTCCCCGAAG
The DNA here is from genome assembly GCA_023248455.1 of Microcaldota archaeon. GTDB lineage: Archaea > Micrarchaeota > Micrarchaeia > Anstonellales > Anstonellaceae > UBA10161. Next base: position 5,227 of record JAHFEN010000002.1, read on the forward strand.
CGCCGCGAAGAATGACTTGCTCGCATCCACGACCCTGAGTTGGACGCCAGCGCGGCCAAGCGCGGATTTGACCTGGAGCGCCTCGCCTTTTCTCATGAGGCCTGTGTCCACGAAAACGCAGCGTATGTTCCTGCCAAGCGCGCGCGAGGCGAGCACTGCGGCAACCGAGGAGTCCACGCCGCCTGAGACCGCGATGATTGCCTTTTTCTTCCCAACAGCGGCGCGTATGCTATCTACTGACTTGCCTATGAATTCCCCTGGATCAAACGGCATTCGGACGACCTTCCATTCTGCAACGGAATTACATGCCTATTTCCTGTGCCTGCCCTTGCGCATGTACCGCAATGCGACGATGGAAATTGCCACAAGGCCTATTGCCGCGAAAAACAATAGCATAACCACGACTGCAGCGTCCATTCCCTGCCCATGCTGCTGCCCTTTTTCCGGCGGAGCGATGGGCTGCTCGACTGGGCCTGGATTTGGCTCAGGCTGCTTGGTTGGCGGCTTGCCTGCAACAGCAGTAATGGCAGCGAGGTTTCCATACGTGAACTTGTATGTGCCTGCCACTGCCACGTTTATCCTTGCCTTTCCATCGCTGCCGGTTGTGACAGTGAGATTGCCCGAGGGGGTTGCAACTGCTATGGACTGCCCTGAAAGGAAGGAAGCCCCGTTCATTAACGAGACTTCGATCACTGAGAACTGCTCTGCCCTTGCCGGAGCTGCAATCGAAATCTCGGGCGTGGGGGCTGCCTCTGTTTTCTGCAACGTGGGGCTTATGTCAATGAAGTCGGCTGCAGGGAGGAATGCCTCCTTGCGCAATTTTGAGTAACCGGGCGCAGAAAACTCGAGCTCGTAGTTGCCTTCAGGCAGGTAGGAGATTGCGTAAAACCCCTGACCGTTGGCTGAAATTCGCTTGGCAATGAGCCCGTTTGAATATGCCGTGACAGTAACGTTCGAAAAATCCGATGGCCCGAAAATCTGCCCGTATGCGTTGGCATACGAGATGAGCTGGCGCATGGTAAGCGTTATGCTGGTGTCTCCCTTAACCTCTACAAGTGAAACGTGCAGTGGGTATGGGTAGCGCCGAAGCTGCACGAAATAGCTGCCGTCGCTCACGCTGAAGCGAGCGTAGCCGTCCAGCCCGGCCTTTTTCTCGGCAAACACCACGCCGCCGCTGACCAATGTCACGTTGGTGCCCACGGCAAGCGTACCCTCTGAGACCGTGACCTGCACCGCTAGGCTCGAGGCTCCCAGGGTGGACGCCAGAAGCGAAAGGAATACCAGCAGGCTTGCCGCTCTCACAAATATCACCGGACCACTCTTGCCCTGCAATGAATAAAAAAGCACCTCATTGCCCCTGCCAGCACGAGACGCTGGCATCCTGCAGGGTTCCTGCCTGCCAGACCGGGATGGAAAATGAGAATTTTTCCCCTGCATTCGTTGCGCCCCCGCAGGAGGAAGCGGAAGCAAGGGGCGAATTCGCCTCGATGCAAAGGCCTGAAAGGGCTCCGGCGAGCCCCACTTTTTCAGCAAGGCTGCCATCCGAGAATGCGTGGGTTTTCGAAAGCGCGATTGCCGAATCAGAGCACGTGAAGAAGGCGTGCGCGTTTTCCCTTGGGAACTGGAAAAGCTCAAAAGTGGAAACTGCCATGAGGAGCAGCATTATTGCCGAGACTGCTTCCAGGGACAGCGCATAGCCTTTTTGGCCTACGGTCGAAAAGCCGCCAGCTTCCCCATAACATTCCTCACTCATGACAGGCACGCCTCCAGCTTCACTATTTCGCCAGAGAGGATTGCCAGCCTTTTTGCGCAGAAAACTTCCTCATTTGCCTCGCCTGTTTCTTTCAGGAAAACCTCGCCTGCGCCGTTTCTCACGGAAATTTTGGCATAATCCCTGCCGGTCCTTGCAAGCAATCCGCCCAAGTCAAGTGTTCCCAGCTTGCCAATGTCTATTTCGTTCGCTGAGACATACGAACCTGCGCCAAAGCCCCCTCCTGCGCCAGCCTGCTCTAAAACGAATGAGGAAAAGCGAAGCGCTGCAAGCGATGATGAAATCTCATGCGACTGCGCGCTTGCCCTCCCGCCTGCCGAAGAGGCAAGGTGTGCGAATGAGGAATAGGCAAATACCGCGAGCAGCAGGGCAAACGCTGCGTCAATCGTGAAGTATGCCCTGAGCTTTGCGCAGCCCCTGACTTTGCGCACAGCACCAATCGGAATATATACGCTAGATTGGCTCTCCTGGGTTTTGTTGCACATAAATGCCTCCTGACTGGTCGGCAGAAACCGCATGGAATACGGGCTCGCGCACAGCTGGCGCGCTTTCCGACATCAGCCACCAGCCATCCTGCGATGGGATCCCGCGGAGCGCGTGGGAAATGCGGAAGCTTGAAAGGGAGCCTGCCGCAGTGTCCACAAAAAGGGCCGAACTGGAAAGCGAGCAGCGCTCTGAGGACTCCTGCGCGGACCTGTAAAGCCAGCCTCCGATTTTTTCAGCGGAGAAAATGAACATGGCAAGCGCTGAAAGGAGGGCTGCCATTGCAAGAAGGGCCTCAAGGGAGAGCTGCGCCTTTTTTCTTCTGCACCGGGGAAGAGCCTCAATCGGCATCTTTGCCGCCTTCTGCCAGCTCATTGGAATGGCACCTCGTACGAAGGAGGGAACACTGCAGCCTGGCCGATCCCTGATTCCGAATGGTAGATTGAGAAGCCCATGTCGTAAAGATGCACTTTTTTCGAAAGAAGGTTGGCTTCGAATGATTCCGCGCAGGCCCCTGCAGGCCGCGTGCCTTGTGGCGCAACTGCCTTTTTTTGGCTTGCCATATCCCGGTTTGCCTGCTGCCTTGCCTGTTCGGGTGCTGGCCCGCACCAGAACGCAACATCATAACCATGCTGCCCAAGCTGCGACTCGAAAGACATGGTCTGTGCGAGAACCCCCGCCCTTATTGCCGCCCTGGGGTCGTTCTGCGCGCCTGCAGCTGAGGCAGCTAAGCTGGCATTAAGCGCCGAGGATGCTGCTTGCGAGACTGCCTGGTAATACGCATTCTTTATGGCGACTTCGGATACCAGGGCTGTGCGGTACCCCTCATAGGAGTAGTCGGGCGATGATGCAGAAATCAGCAATCCCGCTGAAACAAGGGCAAGAAGAAAAACAGCGCCCAGAACAAAGGAAAGGAACCCCTTTGCCATCGCAAACTCTGAATTTACTCAAGCTCCTCTATGAGTTTCACAAGGTAGTTGGTTGTTTTTTCAATGTCGTCAAGCGAGCAGACAGCGACGTTGGAGTGTATGTAGCGCGTGGGGACGCAGACCGCAATCGAGGGTATGCCCCCCTTTTCGCCATACACGCTTGCTGCGTCCGTTGCGCCACCCTCTATCACTTCAAGCTGGTAGGGAATTTTGGACTTCTTTGCAACCGAGATGCAGGAAGACTTGAGCTGCGAGTCCGCCACGTTGCCCCTGCCGCCTGCCTCCACCAGGCAGATCGCAGGCCCTCGGTTGAGGTGTATGAGCGACTCGTCCTCGCTCATCTCTGGGTGGTCGCCTGCTATCGATGTGTCGACTGCGATGAATGTCGAGGGCTCGAGATTGTAAGCGGCAACCATGGCGCCCTTTCCAAAAGTGGATACTTCTTCCTGCGCCGTTCCCACAAGGACTATGTTCCTGCTTTTCAGCCTTTTTGCGATCTCGAGAATCACGTAGCAGCCGACCCGGTTGTCAAGCGCCTTTCCTGTCACGAGCTTGCCGTTCAGTATTTTCGTTGAGAGGTCAAAGGAGATTGGGTCGCCTATCTTCACGCCCATTTTCTCAGCGTCCTTCCTTCCCCGCGCGCCGATGTCTATGAACATGCTCTTGTTGTCAATGGCGTTCTTCATGTCCTCGGCCTTCTGCATGTGCGGCGGCTTGTTGCCAATGACGCCGTAGAGCCTGCCTTTCTCTGTTTGTATTACAACGCGCTGGTTGACAAGCACGCGGTTGTCTATGCCCCCCACTTTCACAAAGCGCAGGAAGCCCTTGTCGTTTATGAATTTTACCAGCATGCCTATTTCGTCCATGTGCGCGCCCAGCATCAGCGGCTTTTTCCTGCACCCCGGGGCCTTGGCAATGACATTCCCGAACCTGTCAATGTCAACCTTGTAGCCGCTTTTCCGGAATTCTGACGCCATTATCTGGGCTATCTCCTGCTCGTTGCCGGGTACGCCGAAGGATTCCGTGAGTTTTGTTAGAAGAGCCATGTCGACCATTGGAAACCACCTCAAATAGACTGAAATGAGATTGCGCTGAAAGGTTAAAAAGGGCTGCTGGGCTGTGATGAGTCATAAGGTGCAACGCAAAACACAAGGTCAACGCCCGCGGACCTATTGATTGCCTGTCCACAATGTGCGGTATGTTGGCAGGCGGTGGCGTTTGCAGGCCAGGAGGCTTCCTGCCGCACATTGCGTCGCACCTCGTAGTCACACTTCCAGCCGCATGCCGTCTTCCGCAACAAGAGTGTTTTCGAAAATTGCCTTCGCTTCCTCAAGCAATATTTTCGTGTCCTTGTACCTGCCGGACAGGTGCGTGAGCAGGAGCTTTTTCACTCCGGCTTTTTTTGCTATATCGGCAGCCTGCGAAGCTGTGGAGTGCTTTGCCTCTGCAGCCTCGCCCTTCTTTTCATCCGCGAATGTCGCTTCATGTATCAGGAGGTCGGCATTTTTCGCCGCGCGGAATGTTTCTGCGCAGGGGAGCGTGTCCCCGGTGTAGGCGATTTTCTTCCCTGGGGACGCGTAAGTGACATCAGCGAGCTTGATTGTCTTTTTGCCCACCTTGAGCTTGCCATTTGCCATTATCTCGGAAAACATGGGGCCTTTCAGCCCAAGAGACTTTGCCTTTTCCTCGTAAAAGCGCCTCTTTTCCTTTTCCTCAAAGGAAAAGCCAAAGCTGTCCCGCGAATGCTTGACTGGGAATGCAGAAACCGAAAATCCCCCAAAGTCCACTGAAAACCTGCCGTCTATTTCCAGCACTTCAACGAACTCCTTTGGCCTGCCAAAAGTGGCTTTCGAGCCAGGTGGGCCGTAAATCGTGAGCTTCTCCATCCTGCCGTTGAGCGCCATTGTCTCAATCATGCCGAACGCGCCGAGGAAGTGGTCAAGGTGAAGGTGGGTGATAAAGATAGCCTTCACGCGCATGTAGGAAACTCCGAATCTCATCATCTGCCTCTGCGTGCCCTCGCCGCAGTCAAGGAGGAAGACATCGCCCTCCTTGCGCACTGCTATTGCCGATAGCCCGCGCTGCACGGTAGGGACCGCGCAGGAGGTGCCAAGAAAGGTTATCTCGAACATGGATGATGCTAGGGTGGCGGCAGATATAAAACGCTAATCCTTGGTGTTCAGAAGGTAGGCGCCGGTTATCACCACGACTATTGCGAGGGCAGCAATGGAAATGAGCGTGTTCTGCTTCAGGAAGGCTATGGGATCATGCGAGTCGCCGTTGGGCTTGAGCGTGTCCAGGAAATTGGCGTCTGTAAGGTTGCCTGTGAGGTTGAGGAACCCGTTCCCGCTGCTTTTCGCCTCATTTAGCCCTTTGCCCGAAGAATTCTGCTGGAAAATGTCCTTGAGAGACTGCAGCAGGTCTATCTTGCTGATGGCATCTGCCCCTTCCTGCCCGTCTGCAGCCGCGTATGAAAGCGTAAGGCCGTACTCGCCTGTTTCATTGGGTGTTGCAATTATGTAAACCGGGATGTGCGCCTCAAGGGTGGAGTTGCCCGAGCATGCCGAGGCTATGACGCTGCAGGAGAGAATAGCGCTTGCCTCCTTTGACCTGGAGCCGTCTTGAGAAAGGAAGAAGAGAGGGGAGCTTTCGTCGGCCTTTGCAGTTGCCTTTATTACCACGGTGGTTCCTTCGAGGGCAGCAAGCGCGGAATCAGGCACATTCCAGCGCGCTGTTATGGTGGAATTGTAGCGCACGCCGGGTATGAGATTGGAGAAATTCAGATTGTAGCTGAATGCAACCGGCTCGCCCAACGCCGATACGCTCGCAATTGCGCTTTCTGCAAAGGAAAATGCCGCCAGGCAGGCTAGGAAGACTGCGCACTTGAAACTGGCCATGGAAACAAAAAGCAGAGGAAATATTTAAGCGTATAAGGAAGCATGACATGGCACAAGGTTTAAATACTGTTTTAACATAAATTATAACATGAATAGGGCTTATCTCCCGGTGCCATCCATACTCGAAGGCGCAAGGCTCAGCCGTGTGCCTGACCCGGAAGCGCTCATGAGAAAAATAAGGGCGGATTTCGCTATGAATCCGCTTCTCTTCAAAACTCTTGGGGAGGTCAACAGGGCATACAGCCATTCCATCCGGGCTTATGATGAAAAGGAACAGAATGTGGTTGTCAAATTCTGCGGAGTAGACAGGCCTTCGATGAAGGGTATCCTGCCAAGCTTGACTAGGGAAAACATGTCGGCTGCTTTTCACGGCGCAAGGACCAATGATTATGAACGGTTCTTCAAGCTATACGATACCATGGTGAAAGAAGAGACTCTTCGCCCTTCGGGATACTGGCTGGTCCCAATCAGGCACTACGGGCTTGTGATTTTAGGGCAGGATGGCACGGAACTGCAAACTCAGGCAAAGAGGGTCTATCTTGTCATGGAGAGGCTGGATGCGCTGGACGCCAATAGCCTCAAGTGCGGGTATTTCGAAGGGATAACCAGGGCAGAAGCCGAGCTTGCAGAAAACGTAGGGAAGCTTCGCGAGGAGGCATGGAACGCGCTGGGGCTCAAAATCCGGGTGCCCCAGGCTGACAATCCGATCATAATTGGGAATACCAATCCCACAGACTTCAATGCTGGAAAGTGGGTGTTCGCCATGCCCCACGACTATCTTTAGCTACTGTATTTTCTGCCTCCTTATCCATCCTACGTTGCTTCTGTAAAAATCACGAATATCGTCCATGTCATTGAGGAGCATGAGCGGCCGCTCAAGGGAAAGCCCCCAGGCAAGCACGGGGTAGCGGTCGCATAGCGGAATGGAGACTTCGGGCCGGAAAATGCCCGCGCCCCCGAGCTCCATCCACTGACTTTTCTTGTCAAAATACACCGACACCTCGAGCGAAGGCTCGGTGTAGGGGAAGTACGACGGCTGGAAGCGGATTTTCTCAAAGCCGAGCTTCTTGTAGAATTCCTTTAAGCAGCCAAGCAAATCGCGGAAGGTGGCGCCCTCCCAGACAACGATGCCCTCGACCTGGAAAAACTCCGCCAAATGCTTGTAATCGGTCGCCTCGTTGCGGTATACCTTGCCTATTGAGAAGTATTTTTTCGGGGACTTGTCCTTGCAGTAGTTGTAAAGGTAGGCTGCCGAGACTGCCGTGGTGTGCGTGCGCAGCACGGTTTTTTCCGCGTTCTCCTCCGTCCACTGCCCCTTCCAGCATGCCTCGTGAACTTTTTTCACCTTTGCAACCATTGCCCGATCGGCGGGAAGGGGCATGCTTCCCCTTGCATAAAAAGTGTCTGCCAGGTCGCGCGCCGGGTGGTCCTGCGGCTGGAAAAGAGCGTCGAAATTCCAGAACGACGACTGAATTTCCGGGCCTTTCATCTCCTCAAATCCCATCTCTATGAATATCTGCGATATTTTCCTTTTCAGGCGCGAGACCATGTGCCGTTTTGCAGGGAAAGGGAGCTCGGCCTGGGCAGCCACGTCGTATTCCCGGAAAATGGCTTTGCGCCAGGAGCCTGACAGGAGCATCTCCCGGGTGAGTACGTTTGCCGGCTCTTGGCTGCTTCCCTGCCCTGCCCCTTCCCGGGGCTTGGCAGGCGTGGGCTCCAGGAAAACAGTTTTGGAACTCGACCGTGAAATGAGCTTGCGCTTGAGGAGGAGCGCCTCTTCTTCGGGCGCAGGCTCCCCTTTGCCGGCTATTTTCTGGAGAGCAGTGCGCATTTTGTATTCCGCAGGCGCCTCTGATGCCGCCTGAAGCGTTCCTGCCTCCAGCCGCACCCAGCCGTTCTTCACAGCCCACGACATGCCAATTGACTTTTCCTCTTGCGAAAGGGAGGAGAGGCTGGCGCCTTTTTGCGCTGCGGAATATACCCTCTCCTCCGGAAAGCCGGCCTCCAGAAAACGCCTGCCCTCATCGGTGAGTGCAACTGATATTTTTTCCTCCTGCGAGAGGCAGACATAGCCTTTTTCCTTGAGGGACTGCGAAAACGACAGCACAGAGGAAAGGGGGATGCCGGCCTTTTGCGCCACCTCCTGCGCGCTTCTCCTGCCATCAAGCGCGGAGAGGATTTTAGACTCGACCTGGTGCAAAGCCACGATAACCACTCACCTACTTACCCTGTTGAAGCCGTAGATCGATGCCACGAAAACCGCGACCAGTATGACTGCGGCCGGACCCTGCGAGCCCAGGAAAAACTGCTGCACGTAGTCCTGCGAGGCAGTAAAGAAATCAATGACTTCTGACTCAAGGGGGGACTCGATCTCGTAGCTGAATTGGAATTTGGAGAGCACGTCGCCCTGCCAGTTGAACAGCCTCTTGTTTCCGGCATAGTAGCGGGGGTTTGCCGACTGGTCGCAGCGGGAGCTCTCCGGATTGTCCACAAGATTCTGGGGAACGGACGAGAAGCATATTTTCTCGGAAGACGGGGGTATGGCAATCGAAATGGTGGTCCCGGTTGGGAGCACCAAGTCGCCGGTCTTGGTCTGCTCGAATGAAAGCGCGTCCTGGATGAGCGAATACTTTGCCGTGCGGGGCTTGTAATGGTCCACTTTGACAAGGCCTGAGCCGTTGACCCTTGCAGGGACCGAATAGTCGATCAGCAGAGTGGCAAGGCAGGTGCCCATGAAGCTGTTGCAGTTCTGGAGCGCCTGGGGGATGACGCGTATGTTGGCGATGTCGGTGTTAGCCCGCGAGATATGGTGGCGCATTTCTGAGAGCTCGGTGCGGTTCTTCCAAGTGGCCAGGTCCGAGTACGTGCTTCTGGTTGCCTCGTAAAGTTCGCGGGAGGAGGTGCCTGAAATCACCAGGTTGAGCTGCTCCTCCACACTGGCACCGCCATCTTTATCGATGTTTATCTGCACATCAAGCGACTTCATGGCAAAGTCGGCGCAAAGGCTGGAAGACAGGAGCAGGGAATAAAACGCGAATGCCGCAAGCCTAAACGTCGTATTTGCCATGGGAAGCTTTCGGACATTATGTATTTAAATCTGAGGCGGAAAAAGAGAAATATGCGCTCAATTACGTATCTTGGGCATTCGTGCTTCCTTGTCCGCCTGGGGAACATAGTGATGCTTTTCAACCCGGCAGTTTCGGACTCGCTTTCCGGAAGGAAGCGGCTGGTGAAGTCCGGGCTGAACCCGCACACGGTCCGCGAGTGCGACCTGGTGCTTCTTTCAAATGAGGATGGGGCAAACTGCGAGCCTGACACCATAAAGGAGATCTCCGACCGGGCCTACTCCTCTGTTGTCGCCCCCAAACCAGCGCTTGCCAAGATTTCCATTTCAGACCGCTTCAAGATAGATGTCAGGACAGGAGACAAATTCACAGTGAAAGGCATTGATATTGAAGTGGTGAAGGCAGTGCACCCGCAGGCGCAGTACCCTGTTGGCTACCTTGTGAAGGGCGACGGGCTATCCATATACCACGCAGGCGACACCTACAGCTTCACCGACATGGCAAGAATAAAGTGCGACGTGGCGCTGGTGCCCATTGGAGGCGGCTCGCTCATGGATCCTTTTGCAGCCAATGCAGCAGTAAAGGAGATGCGCCCCAAGGTGGCTGTCCCAATGAGCTACAATACATTCGAAACAATACGGCAGGACCCGAACGAATTCGTCACTGATTTGGGCGGGCTCACCAAGGGAGTGGCGCTCAAAGTCGGGCAGGAACTCAGGCTTTAAAGTCAGATTTTGGCGAGCTTTTTCAGGGCTGGCGGATTACTTTTACTTGAGGAATGGCAGTTCGCGGTCAGGATTGTAGAATGTAAAGCTTAGGCTCATGTCAAAAACCCATTCTTTCATGTAGCGCCCCCCGACTTTAATCTTGAGAGCGTAGTCATTGTTGAGCATATGGCTGGGAACGAGGCCTAGCAAAAATGATGCTCGAACTTCCGGCTCCTGTCTCCCGAAAAGAAGAGGGGAATAGCCGGCGCTAAAGCCGGCAGCCGCCCCTCCGAAATACCCTCTTGGGTTGCGTTGGAATGCCCATTTTGCCTCGGCATCAAAATCCATTGCCGCGGGCCCGAAGAAGTTTCCTTCCGAAGACTCAACCCCATACCCTGCTGAAAGGCGGTAGGAGAAGTCCAGGTTGTTCGGTATCAGTTGCCCTGCATACCAAAGCTCGGCGCCAGGAAGAATTAGATTTGCAGTCCTAAGCTCAAACCCAAGGTAGTTCAGCGGCTTTCCATATGCCAATAGAGGCGGCTCTTCGCCCTCTTTTGGTATGCCGTAGATGTTCTGCTTGTTGTATTTCCCAAGAACAACACCGAGTGCGGTTTTTATTATGTTTTTTGGATTGCCAGACGCTCTCATTTCAGTATAAGTATCATAGAGATGCCTGTCCCAGGTAATTTCGATCTTTTTGTTTTCCAGCTGCCGTTCGAATTCTATTTCCCTCAGCTCCCACTTGTGGAGCACTCTGACGATATCCTCCAACACTTTGTCGGAATCTATTACTGGGCCTTCATCAACCTTTGTGAACACAGGCAAGTCTCCCTTGCCCTGCCCTCCTTTACCTTTGCCTTTTCCACCAAAACCAATATCCCCAATGCCTGCAACTGGAATTGCAACTATTTCCCCCCTGTCTCCGAATACGTACTCCATTTCCGGCAAGTTAAAGGATAGATTTGCATTAAGCCTCAATGTCGCAATCGGGATCTCAGTGATGACCTCTGGTTCTGCCGTCAGGATTTTGGGCTTGGACACTAACAGTACTTTGCCGACTGCCTTGCCTTCAGGGGATATGACGATTTCTGCAAGCGTTGCACCTGTGTCATCTGAATTGACATTTGGGAAATTGCCACCAGTGTCCTTGGTTGGGATTTCCCCTTTTCTTTTCTTGGGCATTTCACCTTGCTTCCCCCCAGAGCCAATGAAATCCGTTTCCTTTTTCGCCCCTTTGGTTCTGGACCGCATACCCTCAACTTTGCCATAATCAAGGCCACTGCCCTTCTCGGCCTCAAAAAGCCCTATAATGACCTGGCCCTTATCATCGGTCAGAATTTTAAC
>JAHFEN010000048.1 GCA_023248455.1 Microcaldota archaeon
CCTGCCCGTAAAGTGGGGCTGCCCGACGTGTTTTTGTGCAAAGCCCGAATTCAAACTACATTTATAAACTTTTCCTTGCTAATTAGCCCCTACAGTCCCGATTTAGTTAGGTCACCTGTTGCGCCTAAAGGCAGCAGCTCTGACGCTAACTCGTTGCATTAGACCCGATGCGCCTTTACCTGCGCCAACAAGCGCGGGCTTCGGGCGCAACAGGTGTGTGTCCTTGCCCGAGCGCGAAGCCCACTCACATGAATTGGTGCCCCAGCACAAGCTCTTGCCAAAAGACGAAGGGGAAAAGATACTGGCAGAGTTCCGGGTTTCACGCCTGCAAATACCGAAGATCAAGGTCAAGGACGCGGCTTTGATCGGGTCGGGTGCAAAGGCTGGCCAGATAGTCGAGGTAACAAGGCTTGACGATTCCAAGCATTACAGGCTCGTAATCGAGTAGCATCTGGAAACAATCAGATTAATCACAATCAGGGTGCGTAATATATGCGAGGCGAACTGCTAACAGCATATTTCAAGGAAAACAGCCTGGTCAAGCAGCACCTTGATTCATACAACAAGTTCATAGAGCACAGCCTGCAGACAATCGTGAACCGCGTCGGAGTCATCCAGCCGGCGGTGGAAGGATTCGAGCTCCGCTTTGGCAATATCCGCCTGGACAAACCAAAAATCATCGAAGCTGACGGCTCGCAGCGCGCCATCCATCCGGCTGAGGCGCGCCTGCGCAACCTGACATACGCAGCCCCAATTTTCCTTGAGATAATACCGGTATTCAACGGCGTCGAAAAAACCATGTTCTCGGAGGTATTCATAGGCGAGCTCCCGGTCATGGTGAAATCCAAGCTCTGCTACCTGGACAACATGAGCGAGGACGAGCTTATCGAAGCAGGCGAGGACCCGGCAGACCCAGGCGGCTATTTCATCATCAACGGCTCAGAGCGCGTTCTCACCTCGATCGAGGATCTCGCGCCCAACCGGATAATGTGCACGCGCGAGAAGGACAATACGCTTGTGACCGCAAAAGTGTTCTCCACGCGCTTCGGGTTCCGAGCGCGCTCGGTAGTGGAGCGCACCAACGAGGGATTCATGCGGGTGGTTTTCCCGGCATCCCCAAAGGACCTGCCGCTGGTTTCAACATTGCGCGCGCTTGGAATAGAAAAGAAGGAAGATATACTCGCGACATTCTCAAGCGACAGGAACGTGAAGAACGACATGCTCCTGAACCTTGAGCTTGACCAGACCTCGAACAAGGCAACGGCTATGGAGTACCTTGGCAAGAAGGCTGCGCCCGGCCAGGCGCAGGACTACCGCGAGAAGAGGGCAGAAATCCTGCTTGACACCTACCTCCTTCCCCACATCGGGACGCTCCCTGAGGACAGGATGAAAAAAGCGCTTTACCTATGCAAAATGGCAGAGCACGCCATAAAGGTTGCTCACAAGGAAATCCCGCAGGACGACAAGGACCACTACGCGAACAAGAGGATAAAGCTCGCAGGAGACCTGATGGAGGACCTGTTCCGCTACGCATTCCAGTTCCTTGTCAAGGACGTTTCCTACCAGGCTGGCCGCGCCGACGCCCGGGGCAGGCACCTTGCAGTGCAGACGCTCGTGCGCCCTGACGCGCTTTCCGACAGGATAAGATACTCCATGGCAACAGGAAACTGGATTGCCGGGCAGACAGGGGTATCACAACTTCTTGACAGGACCAGCTTCCTCTCCTCCACCTCTCACCTCCGCAGGATAATTTCCCCTCTTTCCCGCAAGCACCCGCACTTCAAGGCCCGAGACCTGCACGGCACGCACTGGGGCAAGCTCTGCCCGAACGAGTCGCCCGAAGGCCCGTCCTGCGCGCTGGTGAAGAACATGTCGCTTCTCTGCGAAATATCGATTGGCGAGGATGAAAAGGCTGTTGAGGAAACCATCGCCAAGCTCGGGGTTAAGCTGTAAGCTTACAAGGTCATATTTATGAAACGCAAAAAAATCAGGCGAATGAAAAAGCTTGCGCCAGGCATGGCCGGCCCGAGGACCTCGGTCTACATAAACGGTAGGCTGGTGGGCGAGCACGAGAGCGGCTCCACGCTTGTCGCGGAGCTCAAAAGCAGGCGCAGGCAGGGCAGCTTGTCTCCGCAGGTGAATTTCTACTTCAACAGGAAGACCGACGACTTGTTCATCAACACCGATTCTGGCAGGGCGCGAAGGCCCTACATTGTAGTGGAAAACGGCCAGAGCCGCCTCACAGCGGTGCTGCTGGAGCAGCTCAAGCGCAACGAGATCACCTGGAACGGCCTAGTGAAGCTCGGCGTCATCGAGTATCTTGACGCTGAGGAGGAAGAGGGGGCTTACGTGGCGCTGCGCGAGGAAAACCTGGCGCCCGACCACACGCACCTTGAAATCGACCCTGTCTCGATTTTCGGAGTCACGGTTTCGGTGCTCCCTTACCCGGAATACAATTCCTCCCCGAGGATCACCATGGCCTGCGCCATGGCAAAGCAGTCGCTTGGCACCTATTCCGTGAACTTCAACACGCGGAACGACTCGCGCGCCCACATAATGTACTACCCTCAGCAGCCCCTTGCGCAGACGCACCCCTACAAGCTCCTGGGGTTCGCGGAGCGCGCGGCAGGCCAGAACTTCATTGTCGCAATCACGAGCTCTTACGGCTATAACATCGGCGACGCGGTGGTCATGAACAAGAATGCGATTGACCGCGGGCTGGGCCGGAGCGTGTTCTACAAGTCGCACGAGTCTGAGGAGCGCCGCTACCCTGGCGGGCAGAAGGACACGTTTGAAATACCCCTGCCTACAACAAGCGGCTACCGCGAGGAAAAGGCATACCGCTTCCTGGGCGAGGACGGGATGATCTCCCCTGAATGCGAAATAGAGCAGAAGGATGCGCTCGTAGGAAAAACCTCCCCCCCCCGTTTCCTGGAGGAAATCACGGTTTTCGGCGTCATTGAGGAAAAAAAGCGCGAGTCGTCCCTTGTGCTCAAGAGCGGCGAGGGCGGCGTGGTCGACTCAGTCATGCTCACGGATTCGCTTGCAGGCACCAAGCTCGTGAAGGTGCGCGTGCGCTCCACCAAAGTTCCAGAGGTGGGGGACAAGTTCGCGTCCCGCCACGGGCAAAAAGGGGTGATTGGCCTCCTTCGCCCGCAGGAGGACATGCCATTCACCGCAGATGGAATAGTCCCTGACCTCATCATCAACCCGCACGCCATACCCTCCCGTATGACAGTGGGCCACCTCCTTGAGATGCTTGGGAGCAAGGCTGCCTGCTTCTCTGGCAAGCTTGTGGACGCCACGCCCTTCTCAGGCGACAGCGAGGAGGACATAAGGAAGATAATGAGGGAGCATGGCCTGGAGGAATTCGGCGAGGAAACGCTCTACGACGGGATCACCGGGCAGGCTATCAAGTCCAAAATATTCATAGGCGTCATTTACTACCAGAAGCTGCACCACCTTGTATCAAACAAGGTGCACGTGCGCTCGCGCGGGCCAGTGCAGCTTCTCACGCACCAGCCGACCGAAGGCCGCTCCAGGGAAGGGGGCCTGAGGTTCGGGGAGATGGAGCGCGACTGCCTCATAGGCTATGGCGCCTCCATGCTTCTCAAGGAGAGGCTGCTTGACGAGTCTGACAAGACCACTCTCCTGGTGTGCGACAAGTGCGGCTCAATCGGCTACCATGATTTCGTCAAGAACCGTGACAACTGCCCGCTTTGCGTGGAAAGCAAGCTCGAGCAGGTGGAGATGAGCTACGCGTTCAAGCTGCTGCTCGACGAAATAGAGTCGCTTGGGATTTTCCCGAGGCTCATCATGAGAGACAAGGCCTAGGGCTAGCAATACGGTGGACAAATGGTCGTTACAAAAATGGTGGACAGGATCAAGTTTTCCCTCTTCTCGCCAGAGATGATAAGGAAGATGTCTTCCGCGAAAATCACCGTCCCCGACACCTACAATGACGACTCCTACCCGATTGACGGCGGGCTGATGGACCTGCGCATGGGAGTCATCGACCCGGGCCTGAAGTGCAAGGTCTGCGGCGGCACTATCCGCTCGTGCCCTGGCCACTACGGCCACATCGAGCTCGTGCGACCTGTCATCCACCCAGAGTTTTCCAAAGTGATATTCTTCATTCTCAAGTCCACCTGCCACTCCTGCAAGAGGCTTCTCATACACCAGGAGGAAATAGAGGAGCTTGCGCTCAAGATCGAGGCGGACATGGAGGACGAGATGAAGGCAAAGGCAAAGAAGCGCACCTCCTGCCCGCACTGCAAGGCCAAAATCTCCGAGATAAAGCTGCTCCGGCCCACCAGCTTCTTCAGGGACGGCCTGATGATGCTGCCCACCGAAGTTCGCGACTGGCTTGCCGCAATACCGGACAGGGACCTCAAGGTGCTTGGCTTTGACCCCCAGTACGCAATGCCCGAATGGATGATAATCACTGCGCTCATTGTCCCTGCTGTGTCAGTCCGCCCCTCCATCACGCTTGAAACAGGCGACCGCTCAGAGGACGACCTCACGCACAAGCTCGTGGACATAATGAGGATAAACCAGCGGCTGGAGGCGAACATAAACGCTGGCGCGCCCCAGCTGATCATTGAGGACCTCTGGGAGCTTGTCCAGTACCACGTCACAACCTACTTCAACAATGAAACTTCGAACATACCTCCGGCCCGCCACAGGTCAGGCCGCCCGCTGAAGACCCTCAGCCAAAGGCTCAAGGGAAAAGAGGGCCGTTTCCGCTACAACCTGTCAGGCAAGCGCGTGAATTTCTCGGCGCGCACGGTGATTTCGCCTGACCCCAACATTTCCATTTCAGAAGTAGGCGTGCCGAACTCGGTCGCAGAGGAGATGACCATCCCGATCCGAGTGACGAGCTGGAACATCGAGGAATGCAAGAAGTACGTGATTTCCGACGCTTACCCCAAGGCAGAATACGTGATCCGCCCGGACGGCAAGAGGATCCGCGTCACGCCAACAGCCCGCGACGAGATACTTTCCACGTTCGGGGCAGGCTATATCATAGAGCGCCAGCTCATCAATGGCGACGCGGTGCTTTTCAACAGGCAGCCCTCCTTGCACAGGATTTCTATAATGTGCCACGCTGTCCGAGTGCTCCCCGGCAAGACATTCAGGCTCAACCCTGTGGTCTGCCCCCCTTACAATGCCGACTTCGACGGGGACGAGATGAACCTGCACGTGATCCAGAACGAGGAGGCGCGAGTCGAGGCGGAAATGCTCATGAAGGTGCACAACCAGATAATCTCGCCCCGCCACGGCCATGCCATCATCAAGCCGCAGGAGGACTATGTCTCAGGCGCTTACTTCTTCACCAAGCAGGTGACGGAATTCACAAGAAGCGAAGCCTGCCAGCTCCTTGCAATGGCGCAGGTGAGCAGGCTTCCCAGGCCAGACAGGGGCGAGATGTACTCGGGCAAGCTGATATTCTCCATGCTGCTCCCCAAGGAGCTGAACATAAAGGTGAAAAGCAAGCTCCAGAGGTCCAAGGACCAGTCCGAGGACCCAGATTCCCTCATAGTCATCAAGAACGGCATCATGGTCTCAGGCGCGCTTGAGAGCAGGTCGTACGAGAATGAAATACTCGAGCAGATATTCCACACCAAGGGCCCCGAGGAGGCGCGCAAGTTCATCGACGTTTCCACGCACATGCTGCTGGACGTGATTTCCAAGCAGGGGCTGTCAGTCTCGCTCCGCAATTACTCGATCGGCAATGAAAACACAAAAAAGCTTGCCGATATGCAGGATGACATGAAGCGGGAAGTGGAAGCCGCCATAATGCAGTACAAGAACAAGACGCTTGAGCGCTCGCCAGGCCTGTCTCTGCACGAGTCGCTTGAAGAGAAGATAATGCAGATAACTTCCCGCGCAAGGGAGTCAGCAGGCACGCTTGTGGAAAAATCGCTCGGCTTTGACAACACCGCCATCATCATGGCGAAAATCGGCGCAAGAGGCTCGCTTTTGAACGCCATCCAGATGGCCGCCATGGTGGGCCAGCAGGCGGTAAGAAGCAAGAGGCTAACGCGCGGCTACCGCGGCAGGACGCTCATCCACTTCAAGAAGAACGACCTTGGCGCAGGCGCTCGCGGCTTCGTGTTCGGTTCATTCAAGACCGGGCTGTCCCCGACGGAATTCTTCCACCACTCCATGGGAGGCCGCGAGTCGCTTGTCAACACTGCCATCCGCACGGCGAGGTCGGGCTACATGCAGAGGCGCCTCATCAATGCATTGCAGGACTTGGTGGCGATGCGCGACACCAG
>JAHFEN010000049.1 GCA_023248455.1 Microcaldota archaeon
ACGTAGCTTCCCTCGCCGATGTACACGTTGCCCTCTATGACTGAATCGTGGACTTCTGCGTCTCTCTCCATGATTATTTTGCCGCGTATGGTGGTGTTCTCCACCCTGTCGCGGTTGTCAGGGAGCTTGGAGAGCAAGAATTCGTTCGCTGAGAAGAGCTGCCAGGGCATGCCCATGTCCAGCCAGTAGTCGTGTATTTCGACCGCCGCTGCCCCTTTCAGCACATCAATGATTTCGTACTCCCCGCGCGATGACTTCTTTATTCCCTTTATTTTCCTGAAGACAGAGGGCTCGAAAACGTAAAGCGAGCAGTTGGCTAGGTTGCTCTTTGGCTTCGCCACCTTTTCCTCGAAAGCTGCGATCTTGCCAGACTTGATTACTGCTGTGCCGTACTCGCGCGCGTCTTCCACTGCGTGCAGCGCAGCAGTGACATCTGAACCAGATTTTTCCGATTCTTCGCCCAGCTTTTTTAGCGCGGACGCTTCGGTAATGATGTCGCCTGCCACTCCGAAGAATGTTTCAGTTGCAAAACTCTCAGCATAGCCGAATGCCGCGGCAGTCCCGTATTTTGCCCCCTGATCTATGAAAGAAAGCTTCATGCCTTCCAGAGCATTCGACTTGAAGTATTCGGTTATGGCCTCCTTCTTGTACTTCACCAGTATTGCAGCGTCATTCACTCCCGCGCTTTTCAGGTTCTCAAGCACGTGCTGCAGTATGGGCTTGCCTGCAAGCTGTATCATGCACTTTGGGCGCGTGTAGGTGAGCGGGCGAAGCCGCTTGCCCTCGCCTGCCGCCAGCACCACTGCCTTTTTTATTGCCATAATCTGGTTGGGAATAAGCGAATTTATTAAGTTTGTTTGCGACCACTCTGCGAGGTGCGAGCATGGGCAAGGCAGACGTAATTCAGGCTATTTTTGACTCGTACGGGCTCATCAAGGGGCACTACAGGGAGGTTGCCATGCCCCTTATCTTCCTCCTCATTGTTTCAGGCATTGGGCACATAGGGGGCTCTGGAGGGAGCTTTGGAGGCCCTTCATCAAGGGACAGCGGCAATTCAGGCAGCTATACATCTAATGCAATGGGCGGGCTGGTGCTCAATGCAATGGGCGCTCTCGAGACTGTGTTGGCTCTGGGCGCCATAGCCATCCTTGCCATAATCCTGGTTTTCGTGGCGGTGGGCCTGGCGCTATACGTGCTGGGTTTTGCAGTGCAGTTCTACATCTTCGAGCATTTCTACGCGCTCCTGCTGAAAAAGAAGATCGCGGAGGACTGGAAGGCGCGGATGAAGAGGCACACTGTGAAGGTGCTCGTAATCCAGCTGTTCTGGGTAATAGTGACTGTCCTTTTTTTCCTGCTTCCTGCTCTTCAAATGTGGAACTCAGTGCCGCAGCTTTCAGAGGCGCTTAAGGCCAAATCCGGAGCAGAGACGCTATCCCTGGTTTTTTCATTCCTTTCGCCAGTAATCCTGCTCCTGCTTGCCGCTGCCCTGGGACTGGTGCTGGTCGGCTTCCTGATTGCCCCGCTCTGGATTTATTTTGCAATGGACGGCCTGGGCTTTTTTGAATCGGTAGGAAAGGCTGTATCCATGGTCATGGGCAATCCGCTGCAATTCATAATAATCGGCGTAATATTCGGCGGGCTTGGCATTGCAGGCTGGGTGGCATCCGTATTGTGCTGCTGCTTCGCGTGGATAATCTCGCCCATAATTGATGTATTCCTGACCGTGCTTTATGGAGTGACGCTGATGAAGGTGAAGCTGGCACTTGAGGGCAAGTAGCTAGTGCGTCCTGTGTATCTCTTCCATTATCAGCTGCTCTGCACGGAGGGCGACTTCGTGCAGCCTTTTTTGAGTTTTTGCTTCGCAGGTGAGGCGTATGGCTGGCTCGGTGCCGGATGCCCGGATCAGGAGCCATCCATCCGTAAAATCGTAGCGCAGCCCGTCTACAGTGGAGAGCCTGCCCTCAAGCTGGGGCTTTTCGGAAAGCTTGCGCATTATTTTTTCCTTCATCTCCCCCTTGCACACGTATTTTCGGCGGTCCATGAAGTGCGTTTTGATACCTTTGGCTGCGCGCGAAAGAGTGCCGTTCTTGCAGAATATTTCGGCTATGAACAGGGCCGAGAGGATCCCCTCTGCGCAAGGGGTTGCGAACGGGAACACGTACTCGCCGCATGGCTCGCCGCCGAAAGAAGCGCCCTGTTTTTTCACTTCCTCAGCTACATAGAGGCTGCCAACAGGGGTGACAAAGAGCCTGCCGCCCTGCGATTCGACCATCTCGCGGACTCCAAGCGATGCCTCGACAGTTGTCACGATTTTCTTGTTTGGCGACTTGGGCAGGAAATGGCCGCAGAAAAGCTCCAGCTGCACGTCCAGCGGGAGAACGATGCCTTTTTCATCTATTGCAATCGCCCGGTCGCCGTCGCCGTCAAATGCAATCCCAAAGTCGCACTTCCTCTCCACCACGAGTTTTGCGGTGTCGGAGAGCGTGGAGGCTTTTGGCTCGAGGTTGCGCGTGAATTCCCCTGGCTTGTCGCAGCCAACTGCCACCACAACGCATCCGGCGGCAGAAAAAAGCTCGGGCGCAAGCGAGTAAGCGGCGGCATTCCCAGCGTCGATGAGCACTTTTGGCTTGCGCTTTGCTATTGCTGACGCGTCGACTTTTGAGAGAAGATATAGGATGTAATCGTGCGAGTAGTCTTTTTTGCGTAGCTGGCCTGCCTCTTTCCACTCGGCTTTCTTTTCCTTGCCAGCCACTGAATCTTCCACTGTTTTTTCCTGCTGCTTTGTGAATTCCATTCCGTGCGAAAAAAGCTTGATGCCGTTGTACTCTGGCGGGTTGTGAGAGGCTGTGATCATGGCGCCATCGCATTTCTCCACAAATGCCACATATGCCAGAAGAGGAGTGGGCGCCACCCCTATATCGATCACGTCAGCCCCTGATTGCATGGCGCCTGCTGCAAGCGCGTCCGCAAGTATGGGCGAGGTTTGGCGCGTGTCGCGGCAGAGAATGATTTTCTCCCCCCTGCCCCCAATGGCATTGCCCACCTTGGCGGCAAGCTCGGCAGTGACTTCCTTCCCGTAAAGCCCGCGGATTCCGGACGTTCCAAACAGCATGGAATCATTCTTCGAAAATAGGTTTTTAAACTAATGATTTCCTAGCTTCGAACATGGCAGTAGACAGGATATCCGTATCAGGCCCGCAGTCCTCGGCAGGGATACTGGGCATTTCGTCCAACACCAACCTTGGAGGCTGGAAGTTCAACCCTCGCGGAGTGGTCCTGTTTTCGGCGGTTTTCATCATACTTGTAAAAATAGTGGATCTCCTGATAAACAGGAAGATACTCTGATCCTTACAGCAGCCGCTTTGCCGCGGCTTCCACCTTCTTCATGTTCTTCTCTTCGCATAGAATGAGCGCCTCAAGCCTGCTGTCCTGCATTTTCTGAAGCGAGGCGACAATTTCGGACTTGGAGGCAAGGCGGAGCTTCTTTCTGCCGGACTCGAGAAGTATGCGCACGGAAAGCGATAGCCTGGGAATGTCCACAAGCACACTGCAGCCGCATTTTTCAGACAGGAGCTTCTCAGCTTTTTCCTGCGAAAGCACCATGGCTGGCAGGGGAACTGACGCGGCTTTCTTGTAGAGCCTCCTCTCCATGAGGCGCTTTGCAAATTCCCCGCCCTCACTTGAGCGGGACAGCGTTTCGAGCATGGCGGCATCCTGAAGGCAAAGGGCATCCTCTGCAATCAGCGTGCCATCTGATAGCGCAAGCGAAATGGCCTGCTGCAGCATGCGCGAGGCGATCCTGACGGTCTTGTGCAAATACACAGTGGAGAACATGGTGAAGCGCGCCACCAGCAGGCTTTCCGCAGCAGAAAGGCCGCGCTCGGTTATGAAAAGCCCCTTGCCGTCCATCCCAACTGTGGAGCAGACGCGGTCTGAGTCTATCATGCCGTATGCAACGCCCGTGTAGTGCGAATCGCGAAGCAGGTAGTCCATCCTGTCAGCGCCTATGTCGGAAGTTATAATTTCCCCAAGCGGGGAGCGCGAAAGACCGGCTATTTCCCTTGGGGAAAACTGCTCCGAGAGTATGTCAGCTATTTCGCCCCCGAGTATGGTATTTTCCCCTATCTCCTCATGGTCCCCGATATGCTCCTGCAGCACAGCTTCTGCCTCGTGCGAAAAGGCGACGTGCCCGATATCGTGAAGGAGCGCGGCGACCCTGACTTTCGCTGTTTTGTCATTGGGAATCCCAAGCTCAAAGCAGATTTTGCCAGCAAGCGCAAGCGTGCCAATCGAGTGCTCGAATCGCGTATGGTTTGCCCCTGGGTAAACCAGGTAGGCCATGGCAAGCTGCCGAATCCCGCGCAGCCTCTGCATCTCCCGCGTGTCCAGGAGCCTTTCCTCAAGGTCGGTCAACCGAACAGTGCCGTGCAGCGGATCCCTGATGCGAACCATGCCTATCACTTGCCCTAGTTTCCTCTTCTGACCCTCTCAACCGTGCAGCAGCATTCAAGCCTTTGCGAATTTTCCCTTTTTCTTCTCCATCACTTCGCCGTTTTCCAGCAGGTGCACGAGCACTGCGCGGCAGCCTTCGGGCGCCATGCCGAGTTGTGAGGCGATTTCTTCGGAGGTCTTTTCGGATTTGGAAAGCGCAAGCAGCACCTCCTTTTCATGCGACTCGAAAAATTGCCTTGTGACGAAATAGAAGCGCCTGTCAAATGCCCTCTGGCCGCGATATTCGCCGGATTTCACCTTGTGAGAGTATGCGTTGCCGAAATCCCGTGCATCAGCCTCGTTTTCCAGCACCATCCATCCGAATTTTTCTAGGTGGGCCGGCGAGGAGGCAGGAAGCATCACCTGCGCGCCAGCTGCTTGTGGCTGAGCTGCCACAGGCTCTCGGACCGCGTTGAATGCAAAGTCAGAAACATTGTAAACCCCGCCCTTTTCGTATTTTCCGCCGTGGAATATCTGCACAAGTTCCTTTTTTATGAGGGCCTCCAAAAGCTCCTTTTCCTCCTTGGAGAGCAGCTTTGCCACATCGGCAGGCACGCGCGACTCGAAGCGGATGGAAAGGAGCTTCCTCAGGAGGGACTTTTCCTTTTCAGAAAGGGGCGGTTGCGCAGGCTTTTTCGAGGGGACCTCGCGCGCAGCTGCAACGAACCCCTTGACTGTGAGAAGATACGCCCCGTCGCGAAGGAGGAAAAGCTCAAGCGATTGGGAAGATGAGATTTCCGGCGGAAGCTGGCCCGCCAGGAGAAGGCCTTCCCTTGTTTTAGTCAGCCTGATTTCCATTGCATCACCTTATGAGCTTTTTTTGCACTGCCTTGGCGCCCGGCTTTGCCTCGGAGAAGATTTTGCCCTCAAAACTGCTTATTTTCACCGAGGGCGAGCGCCACATTTCCCTGGGTAGGCCTGCCTTTTCGCAGAGGTGCGACAGGAATTCGGTTTCGTTCCAGTTCCACTCGATCGGCACTTGGGGGAGCAGGAGCCCGGATGAATAGCCGTAGTTTATGATAAGCCCGTCCCTGCCGATCTTTATCCGCCGGGGGTATTCGTCCGGGCTTTTCACCCTTATTTCAACAGGCACTGAAAGCACACTTACTTCTATTACGACTTTCCCAAGCTCGTTCTTGTCAAGCGGGGGGAACCTGGGATCCTCGAAAGCCGCGGAAAGCGCGCTATCCACCACTGCAAGCGCAAGCTCTTTTATGGGAAGCGGGTAGCCGATGCAGCCGCGAAGCTCGCGGCCGGGATATGTTTCCAGGGTAACGAACACCCCCCGCTTCTCCGAGAGGATGCCGCCTGACTTGTCAGGAGTGGTTTTCCTGCCATTCGCAAAATATTCCCCGATTGCCTGCCTTGCAAGGGAAACAAGATACGCGCCATGTTCTGCGGAAATATCAGCCATCAGTCCACACCTAAGCCCATTTGCGTGCTGCTTAATTTTAAAATGAGCGCAAGCCTATTTGCCCATGGGCATCCAGGAGGATGCCTTAAATATGCAGGGAATGCCCATGGAGTTCATCGATGAGATAATCAGGGTGAAAAAGCCCAGGGTTTCGCTCATCGGCTCGCTTGCTGAGCAGTACTCGGCAATGGCATTCAAGTTCGGCTACCTTGAGGCGCAGTCGCCCTGCTGGCTCTACTTCATGAGGAAGGACGGGCAGGCTGCTGCATTCGAGCTTCAGTTCGGCAATGTGTCGGAGTTCAAGTCCTCGCTCGAGAGGCTGAACAAGTCCGGCGCGCAGCTCTGC
>JAHFEN010000050.1 GCA_023248455.1 Microcaldota archaeon
TCTCTTTTCGGCGATTTCCTTCAGCTTCTCTTCCTCGCCTATCAGCCAGATTTTCGCAGTATTCTTGTCATCCTTCACAATCCGGACCTTGATCCTGCGTGGCGGCTTTTGTATCCCGTCGCGCAGAACTAGGCTGTTTGTGCCTTCCGACATTTTCACAGCCGATGCCTTCATGTGCCGAAGGGCGAACTCCTTCATGAACTTGACTGCCCGCTTGCCCCTCTTCTGGCGCACGATTTCGTACATAGCGCCGAGCGGTATTGTGTAGATTCTTTCAAGGTTGGCCATGAAAATTACCTCCAGTAATTTTCAGACATCGAGTGCAACTCGATGCTGATGGGAATCTTCCTCCATGATTTTCAAACATCGAACGCGAAGTCGGATGCTGATGGTAATCTGCCTCCTGTTGGCGCTAATTGAGCCTGTGCCGCTTCTGCGAGCGCATCTTCAGCTTCTGGCTGCGCCAGCTGCGCCTCTCGCGGTTCTGCACCACCCGGCGGTTGGTCTTGGCGATCACGAAAAGCGGTATGCGCCTGTTCCTTTTCATCATTTTCCCAAGCGTGGCCTTTTTTCTCGGTGTCTTTATCCTGCTCATGGGTTTCACCCTGTGATAAGCCTCAGCCTATGTAGGACTGCTGAACTTCCTTCTCGCGCTTCTCGTGGCTCCTCCTCTTCTCGTGAACTTCGCGGTAGGTCTGCCACATCTTTTCAGCCGACTTTCCCCGCAGTATCTTCACCACCATGTTCCTCGGAACAGGAACGGTCATGCCCTTCTCTGGCCTGTAGTCGGCAAGCACTATGTCGCCCACCTTCACATTGGAGGCGATTTTCGGCTCCACCATCATGGTCAGCACGTTCTCGTCCCACATCTTAAGGGTGGCCTGCACGCTTGAGTCAGAAGAAACCGTGCCCTTCTCCTCTGGGGAGAGGACCGCGATCACTTTTCCCGGATGATACATAAACACCACGCACCTAACGATGGATTTTCGTTCGCCATTTTCTCCGCATAGCTTCCGGCTCTTCGCGCCCGGATTCCAGCGCTGTCAGCCGCCATTCCCGCATCGCTTCGGGCTATTTGCGCCTGAATTCAATCGTCGTGTCCTTCCGCTCGGTCATTTTCGCAAGCAGCGAATAGAGCTGCTCGTCGCTAATCTTCCCCATGTGCTTCCCGGATTGCGCGACATAGGCAAGCGACTGCACGACTTTCTCGTATAGCTCAGGGCTGGAGAGCCGCACATTCATCATGCGCTCGTACGCAGGGTCTGAGAGCATCTTGCGCAGAAGCTCCTTTTTCTTCATGTCCATCTGAAGCTGCTGCATTCTCTGCTGATATTGCCTTTGGCGCGTTTCCTGCTGCCCTTCCTCCCCGCCTTCTTCCTCCGGAGCCATTTCAACCGCCAGTTAGGATAAAACCTCTTTTGCTGACGCGTCCAGGATCTTCTTCCCAGCTGCTGATATTTCCCTGCCTTTCTTCTTCTTGACCATCAGGCCAGCTGCCTCTAGCGCCTGCAGCCCCTTGCGGATTATCGAGCCTCCGCTCTTCCTCTTCTCCTCGGGCTTTACCCCTCGGATTTTCTTGCCTCCAAAGTGCGTGCGCAGCTTGCCCACGCCAACATTGCCATGTACATAAGAATTGCGGAGCAAAGCTGCCAGCCGCACGTACCAGAAGTCCTTCTGAGAAGGCAGACGGGAGCGGTGGGGGCCGGATTTCACAGTGCCTATGTACACAGGCTGCGCTATGCCCATCCCCTTGAGCTTCTCGGCTACCTTTTGCACCAGCTTGTTCGGAGTCACGTCGTAAACTGTCACCATTCGAACACCTCAGTTAAGCGTAAATAATTGGTTCAAAAATGCGCAACATCAGCCTTTCTGAGCCACAATTCGCCGCCCGCCTTTTCGCAAGCGAAAAAGGGGTCCCTTTTTGTTTACGGCAAAAAGTGGGTCTAATAAGACGACAAGGGTATTTAAAACTATGGTCGAGGCTTCGGAGGCGTGCTGTGGTGAATATACGTCGAAGCCGTTTTTCGACTCTCCGACGTGCACTGTTCACCACAGCATCGGAGGCGCATCTAAGCGCTCTCAGGTTTGCCTCCTAGGTGCTTTTTGCCTTCCTCCAGGGCTTTTTTCTTTTCTTCATTCTCGATATCCTCTAGCTTGCGCCTGAGATCAGTTAATGCTGGCACCATGAAATCGGTATTTGCCCTTGCAGCCATGAAGGGCGCCTGCAACTGCTGAACATAGGTTTTGAATGCGTTATATATCTCGCTGGCTGTTGCGAGCAACCGATCCAATGCTGGTTTGCCAAACTTCTTTGCATATATTTCAAGAATTCCGAATTTTTTTACATCTTCGCTGTATTTATCCGCGCCTTTGGAAAATTTTTCTGCCAAACCATCCACGTCTAAGGAAACTTCGTTTATCGCGGTTTTTATTCTTGCCTTGATGGAGCCATGGAGCTTTTCGTTTAGTGTTCCTAACTGCCTAACAATATTCTGCATATCTAGGCTTATTTTGTCAAGCTGATTTGCCACTTCATCAAAGGTGCATATGGATCCTGCGCAGAGCGATGCGATCACTCTATCTCCGCTTTTTTGCATACTGAGTTCCTTTCCAGTTATATTTTCATAAGAAAGAAGAAGGAAGCCAACCATGCCTTGATGAAATTCCAGCTGATCCTGACTTCCGATGTTTTGAAATAGATCTCCGAACTTTTTTTGTTTCAACTGCCCATAAACGAAGTTGATTCTGCCAATTTGCACAGAGTCAGGAGTAATAAGGAATGAAAAATGATTTTTGGGCTCGTACCCATTACTTCGGGCGATCTCCGTTAGCAAAACGTCGTAAATTTTATCAACATCCGCCATATTTTTCTTCACAATATCATTCATTTTTGGCTGAAGACTGGCGCGGAGCTGCTCTGGCAGCTGCTCTATCATGCCAGAAACTCTCCCTTGGACATAATTTTCAATATAATTATGGAGCCGTGGGCCGAGATTTCTTATTGCATCCTCGCTTAATTGAAACCTGGCTGGTTCGGATTGAATCGTTTTTTGCTTCTCTCCATTGGACATCGCTTCACCTTTGTGTGTCAATTTATGCCTGAATCAGTATTTAAAATGCGTTGACTTCCCGCAGCCGCACCTGTACTCTGCTGTTTTCGTCCGCTTGCGCAGGCGCACGCGCGTGTTCAGCCCCACCACCATTGGGATGCCGCAGGACTTGCAGAAGCGCACCTTGTCAAGGGAGGTGAGGCGGCAGTTGTGGCGCGTGGAAAGCTTCCTGGCCAAAAAAACGTAGCGGCGGGCATGCGCTTCATCGTTCCGCTTGAGCGCGTCCTCTGCAAGGTAAAGCAGTATATCTATCCGCTCGTAGATTATGTCCCGGAGCTTTTCGCGCTTTCCCCAGTCTGCCATGGACGGATTATGCCCGGGGTTAATAAAAAGCGTTGGCTTGGAAGGCTCGTGAAAAGAAGTGGGCCCGACGAGATTCTTGAGCCCCGCAAAATCGCGAAGCAAACTGCTTTTGGCGGGTGAACTCGTGACCTACAGCTGTCCAAGACACATCATGCGCGAGAGCGTGTCATATAAGACCTGCGTCCTCAGCCGCGCTTTCGCGTGGCCTGAAGGTGCCGCTCTAACCAGCTGAGCTACGGGCCCGTCTCAATTAGTGCGAAGAAGGATTTAAATGAATCCCTGTTTTCCGGCGAGCCTGTTGCAAATTGCCTCTGAATCTGCTTCTTCAGAAAGTGGCTTGAGATTTTCCTGAGAATAAAGCCTCACGCCGGAGTCTTCAAGACCCCTTGCAAGGAACAAAGAACTCCGACGTAAAGAGGCGACCATTATGTGGAGAGAAACTCTCAAAAAGTTAGCGGCAGCCTTCGGGCTGCCCGTGCCTGACAACAGGCATAGGACGGGTCCAAAGAAGTATTCCTTGGAGAGCTTGGCGAAAGTGCTTCTCTTCAGGAATGTCTTTGGCATGAAGTCAGACAGGGAAATGGCAAGGAAGCTGGGAATCTGGAGGGAGCTGAGGGAAGCCTGTGGCTTGAAGGATGCGCCTTCTCATTCCACAATAAGCAGGGCAAGAGACAGGATTGACCTCTCGGATATTTTCAATTGCCTTGTCAGGAGGGCAAAGGAGATTGGGCTGATGAACGGCTTTGTCATCTCGGTGGATTCTACGCAGTTTGAAGCCTACATGAAAGGGGACAAGGAAGCCAGGCTTGGCTACTGCGCAGCCAAGGATGAATTCATCTTTGGCTACAAGGCGCACATTATCATTGATGCAAATTCTGAGTTGCCAATAGCCGTGGTCGTTTCCCCTGCGAATGAGCATGACTCAAAGCACCTCAAGCCACTTCTGAGAAGAGTGTTCAGAAACTTTATTTGTGAGGTGCAAAAGCTGTTGGGGGACTCGGCGTATGATTCATCCGCCATAAGGAAATTCCTGAGAAGCGCAGGGATTGATGATGTAATTGACAGGAACAAGAGAAGAGGCAAGGAATTTCCCAAAATAAAGGACAAGGACTACAAGAAGAGGTCTGCTTCAGAGAGGGTGAATTCCCATGCCAAGGGAAGCTTTGGCTTGGAGGACTTTACCTTTGCAGGCATAAGGAGGGCATTGCAGCACACCTATGCCTGCCTTGCAGCAATGCTCTATTCTGCAATTGCTTCTTTTGGGATGAAAAATGAGAAATGGAGAAGGGTGTTGGTATGATGCTTGGGCTGGGAGGTTTTCGGGGTGGTGTTATGCTTTAAATTTGCAACAGCCTATCCGGCTCTTCGTTCGCGTATCATTCCCGCGCTCCGCCAGGCTTCGGATTCCCTCACCTGGCTAACATTTTTCTTATTCTTTTACCACAAATTATATTTTGAATTATAAATGCTGCAAATCACTAAGAAGAAAAACGGCAGGTTTTAATACTCTTTAACATAAAATACGACTTAGGTGTTGGTGTATGTTTCTTTTTAATGCTGGCAGAGGCGGCGCTATAGAGATGAAAAAAATCAACCCAAACGGCTCATCCCATCAAAACGCGACAAGTCCCGTTCAAAATAAACAAAAGCTTCGATCCATGGACAGCCTGGCAGAGACTTTGTTCCCAAGACAGCCTCTAAGTGAGGAAATAAAGCAGAAAATAGCGGAACGAAGCTCGGCCATCGCAAGGGCAGCAGCGGCAAAAGATAAGGGCGAATTGTCCGTCCAATTTGCCGAGCTGGCATACCTGCTGCACAGCAGGGAAAAAGAGAAAGATGGATTGCTGGGGTCCATAGCGCCATTTACCCCGCCAAAAGCCTCGATGAGAGTAAGTGGTGGCGACTTCAAGGCATCATTGGAGATGGACTTTGATGCAGGCAGCACAGGTTTATCCATAGACTCGCCGCAGCTGAAACTAGCTGAAAAGGGCACAATTGAAAATCAGTTGGCAGAGTTTGCTGAAAAGTTCGCGCTCGCACTCCTGAACTACTCGCCTTCAGAAAAAATGATATTGGGATTTATTGAAGGGCTAGACGAGAAAATACGCCAGGCTTTCCCCCCAAGCCGGCTTGTCGAGAATCCTCTAGAAAACAAGCGTCTTCGCTCACTGGCAGTGTTCATCCAAAAGTACATATTACAGGCAATGGCAGACTTAAATGGCGCCTTTCTGCCAGATGATATCAAGCTGTTTTTTCAACCCACTGACTCGGCCCATGGCAGCCCAGAAGAACCTCTCTACAAAATTGAGATATGCAAAAAAAGCGCCCCTCTTGCGCAACTTGGCATAGATACACCCGAGGGGCAGGTCGTCTTCAGCATCAAATACAATGACGGCACGCCCAGTTATGAAGGGCGAGAGATAAGTGGCAAACTGCGTGAACTAACCACCTACATTCTCAATCATGGGCTGCCAAGTGAGGGGACCGAAAACAGGGGGGCGCAATGATTCCGATCAGGCTGCAAAAAGCTCTGTTTTAGCGATTTTTCTACCTGTAGGGTACAAATAACCGAACCAAAAGGTGTGATGCGCTCACCTGGCCTTTTTGTACATCACAATGAGCGCGCCGTTCATGAGAGGGGCTGCAAAAAGGACGGCGTAAATCGCGCCAAGGCCCGGAAACAGCATTGGAAGCATCAGGACAACGCTTATCGCGTAGTAGGCTATGAGGGAAAGGAAGTTGCGCGTACCTATGGAAAAGGAATGGCGGACAGAATCTACCGGGTCGCGGCCGTCCACCACAG
>JAHFEN010000051.1 GCA_023248455.1 Microcaldota archaeon
TGACTCTGTGAAGAACAAAAGCAGCCAAAGGCTCTGCCAAGCAGCATCGCCGGTGCTTTACACCGATTCTAGCAACAACATTGCCTATTTTTTCGATAATTTCGCGGCATACGCAGGCAACCAAATCACAATAGACGGATTCGAGGACCCGTCATCCTGGTCTTTGAATGGCCAGCCGAACCAACTTCAGCTCTCTGACGATTATTACGGAGGCAGCGGCTCGCTCTCATTCGATGCCCCTGCGGGAATGGGCAGCATGGAGCTGGAAAAGGATTTCGCAGAGCCGCTTTCTCTTTCGCGCTTCCAAAAATCAGGCTATGCAACAATGTGGCTGAAGATTGAGGACCCGAAAGGCATAGACTCCGCGACCCTGAAATTGGTGGACTCTTCAGGGAATTCCAGGACATACGCTCCGCTTGCGAATGTGCATACTGACCTTCCCAACACATTTGACGACGATCCCTACTTCCCAGACCTGATTTACCCCAAGGAGGACCGCGACAGCTTCCAATGGACCGACTACGTGCTTTCGCAAGGATGGAACTACCTCCCATTCAGGATGGACCAGTTCAATGACAGCGGTCCAGTGGACCTTTCAAAGGCAGCAAAAGTGCACCTCACGCTCAACCTTACCAAGGGCCATGCGCAGAGAATTCTATTCAACGACCTTCGGGCTCAGGACGGGCTGCAGCGAAGGAGCAACCCCACCGCAGGGATCTGGCATCCCCCGCTTGGCAGGCCGCAGTACGGCGTATACGACTTAGACACGGCTTCCAACGGCTCCAGCGAGCTGCGCATCCTCAACATCAGGAACACGCAGTACCCGAGCAACGGCGACCACGCGCGCATGCTGACCTACGCCAACATGCCCCTTGACTTCGCATTGAGGGTACGCTTCAGGGTGCTCGGGCTTGGCGAAAACCGGAACAACACTTATATGCGCGTAAGCTATGACTTTGAACCTGACTGGGACCCAGGGCACGACTGGTTCGGCACCTATGTGTCGCTGCAGTACAACAAATTCGGCCTGATGTCAGTCAAGCCAGTGAAGCGAAAGGAGCAGCAGGAGCAGGAGCCGCTCTCAGGCTCGCCGACCGCAAGCGACGCTTTCACTCCAAAGGAAAACGCCACCTACCAGCTGGACCTGGTGGCGCTTGGGCAAAGCGCGTTTGCCAACATTTACGGGGTGAACGGCTCAAGCTTCACTGAAATGGCCTCGGTGAAATACACCTTCAACAGGGAAAGGTACGGCTGGGACAGGCGATATCCGCTCTCCATCGAATCCACAGGCAACATGCGATTGGCAGTGCAGCAGGTGGAAGTGGTTTCCCTTGATTCTCCTGCAGCCTGCAGCGCCAACCAAAGCACTTCCTCTCATCTTGTGCAGCAAAATGCCTCGCAGCCCCAGGAGCAGAACGCCTCTCCAAGCCAGAACGTTCCCATTCCGGCAATTGCGCCCAGCCTCTCGCCCCTTGGCTCGATACGCCTGTCACAAAATGCATCAGGCGAGGGGGCATTATTCGGGGATTTCGAGGAAATTTCCACCTGGTCGCTTTCAGGCACAGGAAGCAAGCAGCCTGACACAATAAACGCAAGGCAGGGAAAGCAATCGCTGCTGCTTTCCTCGCAAGACAATTCCCCTGTCATTGCCACCAAGCCAATATTCGGAGACTTTTCCAATACAAAAAATTTCCTTATCTGGGCCTATGTGCCATTCCAGCCTATATCTTCTTCACCGGCATTTGAGCTGCAGTTCAGCCCGCAGGGCGGATTTTCATCGTATTACTCGGCGCGCATAAGCTGGTCTCATTTGAGAAAAGGCTGGAACAAAATCGTGGTTGCAAAAAGCCGGTTCTCCCAAACAGGCGATGCAAGCTGGAACAGCCCCATGCAGCGCTTGAAGCTGATATTCCGCCCATACTCTTCAGGCCAAAGCATTTCGTTCGACGAGCTTCGCACAGACTACGCAGGCGGAAGGGCACCAAAGGCGCAAGTCATTATGACTTTTGACGACGGATGGGATAGCGTGTTCACTGCAGCCAAGCCCATAATGGACGCCAACTCGCAAAAGGGCGTGGCATTCATACCCACAGATTTGACCGGCACGCCTGGCTACATGACAAAAGACAACCTCGCTTCCCTTTACAGAAGCGGCTGGGACATCTCAAGCCACACAGTATCGCATGTGGATCTCAACAGCGTTGGCATTTCCGAGCTGGATTCCCAGCTCTCGCAGTCGCGCGCAATACTGGAGAGCTGGGGCTTCAACCGCTCTTCCAAGTTCATTGCTTACCCCATGAACTATTACAACGACTTGGTGGTGAACGAAACAAAAAAGTACTACTCGCTTGCCCGGGACGGCATGTCCTCCCTCGAGCAGCCTCACTTTTATTCCACTGACTCGGACCTTCCATACACCATCAAGGCATCCACAGTGGGCAATTACACCACAGTTGCAGCAGCAAAGGAAATGATTGACTACCAGATAGGGCAGAAGGGCCTGCTCATACTGGTTTGGCACAGGCTGGTGGAGGACAAGGCAGACGCTTCCTCCAAGTATTTCACCAAGGACTTCAGGGAAATTTCCGATTACTTAAAGCAAAAGCAGGACCAGGGATTGCTGGACATAGCCACCTTCTCGGAATATTTCAACAGCTACGTGAAAGAAAACAAGAGCGCAGAACGCCAATAAGCAGAGTGGAAGCCGCGTGATAGCTGCGTTTTCCGCCTTCCTGATGATGCATGGCCTTTCTCTTGCCCCTGGCAGGCTGCAATACGCTTCAGAAGGCAAGCTGGCCTAAAAGGAAACCGAATACGAAGTTCACCCCGAAGAAGATGGCAAAGGCGGCCAGCAGCATCCAGCTCAGGTCAGAGAGCCCTTCGGTCTCCTTGCCCTTGGTTATCATTCCTGACGCAAGCGAGGAGAGGAAAACCGTCAAAGCGATAGCGACAATCGAATACCAGAAGAAAAGCTCGCCTGAAATCATCTCGCCCTTGTTGCTCATCATGGGCAGGGCTGAGGACAGCGGCCCGGACACCGCGGCTGAGGCGCTGCTTGAGCGTATCCCTGTAAAGATCTTTATCAGGAACCCAGTCAGGCCGTACAGGAGCGGCGCTCCTATTGCGGATGAGACCACGATGAACAGCCTATAGACCATTATTGTGGCCGTGATTTCCTTTTTCAGCGAGGCGCTCTGGCGTATGTCTATTGCGGTGATCTCCAGCATCTCGGCAAGGTTGCCACCCGCATTGGTTCCTTCGACAATGAGCCGCATAGTCTTGGCAAAAGTCTCGGACCGGCTCCTCTTGGCCATGTCCATCATGGCTTCGGTAAGGGGCTTTCCGGCAACTGTCTGCCTTGCCGCCAGGTCGATCTCCTTGGCAAGCGGCCCGAACTCCTTTCTTGTGGAAAGCAATAGAGCCCGGTCATAAGTTACGCCGCTTCGGATGTTGCTTGCCATCATGGAAAGGAAGCTCGGAAGCATTTCGTCGATCATGTCGTTCCTGTGGTTGGACTTCACTGTGAGCCAGAAATAGGTTATGGCGGGCAGAACAGGCAGCACGATCACATAGGCTAAAGCAGCCAAGATTGCGCCGTGGGTGTTGTTCACCATCCCCCACACAGCCACTCCCAGGGCAAGCGAAAGGGTCATCACTATGTTCCTAACATGGCGAGCCTCCACGTCCATCGAGCTTTCATCCAGCAAAGCCTGTATCTTCGCGGTGAAACTTTCCATATAATTCATACTGCCACCACTGGTCTCTTGCTCCTTATCAGGCCGACGAAGAACACCTGCATCACTAGCATGAACGCAAGCACAGAACCCAGCACCAGCCAGGTTACGGCTATGCCTGCAAGCGCAGTTATCATGACAAGGAATATGGTGCCCATGGTGGGCGCGATTATGCAAGTTAGCATGTAGAACACCGCGATGGGCGACAGCTGCGAGCCATAATCCCGTATGGATACGCGCTGCTCTTCAGCAAGGTAGCTCATCATCTGGCGGAGCACGAATCCCATGTTGGCGCCTGCCTTGTTCGCGTTGGCAAGCTGCCACATTATCCTCCTGTAGGAATTGGAGTTTATCCTGGCTGCCGAGCCCTCGAGGGCCTCGGTCATCTCCTTGCCCCCGCGCACCTCCTTGGTGATGCGGTCGAATTCAACGCTCGCCGCCCCATAGTCCAGAAGCGGGCTGCCATATTTCTTGCTGACCGAGACCATGGCATCGAAAAGCGGCACGCCGGCGCTGGTCTGTATCATCAGATGGCGGGTCACGTAAAGGACATTGCGCTCGATCTCCTTTGCCGCGCGCCCTAGGTAAACCCTTGGGTACAGGAGCGAGTAGGCGAACACTGCCGTGCCAGCCATGCCTGCGAATGCGAGCGCAAGAATCCTCTTGACATCGCCAATGGGCGAGAAGACCGTAAGGACGGTCATCGCAGCGAACATCAGAACAAAGTAGAAAAAGGACGAAAGCGCGGTTCCTGCCAGGTATTCGGTCGCGGAAAGGGAATTTTCACAGTCGGCAAGCTCCTGCTTCAGGTTCGGGAAAAAAGGCTTCAAGGCTGCGCCAATTGGGTAGAAGCCATGCAGCATCCTGCGCCCTTGGCGGGAAACCAGGAACGGCGCGAAAGGCAGGTGGACCTTCATTTCTTTTCAGCCCTCTTGCGCACCGCATCCGGGTCGCTGTAGTATTCCGAGATCACATTGCAGACCTCCACGACGCTGTTTATGTCTTTTTCAGCCATCCACTCCAGGATGGCGCGCTTTTCCTTCAGGTCCTTGGAGAGGTCGCTATCGCTCATGTTGGTGTAGGTCTTTATGGCGTCCATGAGCCTCACGCTCTTGTGCGCTGCCATTATATTGTCGTTTTCAGGGTGCCACCGGTAAAGCACGTTTTCCTTCACGCCATTCTCAGTCGGTATAATCTCGCCGACTTCGTACACGCGGCGTATGTTCCCCCGCCTGTCCCGGAACATCGCCACAATGAGGTGAAGGGACTTGAGGGTGGATGGCTGCACCGATATGGGCGGGTTGACAATTCGGTTGATTGTTTCGGAAACGGTTTCAGCGTGAAGCGTGGCATAGACCGAGTGCCCGGTGTGCATTGCCTCGAACAGCACTTCCGCCTCTTCGGCCCGCCGTATTTCTCCCACAATCATCCGGTCCGGCCTCATTCGCAGCGTATTGACCATGAGGTCCAGCATGCCGACGCTCCCCGCGCCTTCGCCCACAGACTCCCTCACCACCAGCGGCACCCATTGGAGGTAAGAGGGCAGCGAGATTTCGCGGGTCTGCTCGATTGATATCACGCGCTGGTTCTCAGGTATGAACATGGAAAGCACGTTAAGCATGGAGGTCTTGCCCGCGCCCGTGCCTCCGGCGACAATGACGTTCAATTCGTACTGGAGCGCAAGCCAAAGCAGGGCCGCGACCTCGGATGAAATGGTCCTGGTGCGGATATAGTCCGTGATGGTCCAGGGCTTGCGCGCGAATTTCCTTATTGTAATCGTGTTCCCGGAATAGGAGATCGGGAAAATGGTGGCGTTCACGCGGTCTCCTGAGGAGAGATAGGCATCGAGCATGGGCGTCTTGGTGGTTATCTGCCTGCCCACTCCGCGCGCTATGCCGCTGGCGTAGTTCCATATCTGGTTTTCGTCCTGCAACCGGAGATTGGTGCGCATCCAGCCATATTTCCTGTGGTAGATCCAAATGGGCTGGTTCGAGCCGTTAATGCAGACTTCCTCTATGTTCTCGTCAAGAAGAAGGAATTCAACGTCCCCCATGCCAAGCATGTCCATCACCAGCCTGCGGGCTATGGTCTCCACCTTGGCGTGCGCCAGGTGCGGGATATTGCTCTTGATGAGCTGCATCCCGCTCTCTATGAATTTTTGCTTGAGCTGCTCGGCCATCTTGATATTCAGCGCCTCCTGGGTCGAGATGGACACTTTTTTGAGAAGCTCTGGCTGGATTTCCTTGAGGAAAGCCATGGTTCCAGGTTCCAGCTTGGGCACTGTCAGGCGGTAAGTCGGAAGCCTCTCGCCGTCTTCCCTGGATATTCGGACAGCCGCCTCCAGGCTGCCCTGGGAAAGGGTGTAGGCATCGTCGATATGCATTTTTTTCCTGC
>JAHFEN010000052.1 GCA_023248455.1 Microcaldota archaeon
TGCAGATGGTCTTCTTCGCAGTATTCCTGCTTGCGCGCGGCGGGTTTGCTGCGGAATCCGACTTCCAGGGGCTGGTCTTGAAAATCTATTTCGCATCGTTTTTGCTCCTTGCGGCGCTTTACGCATTTTTCTATTTTGTATCTGCCCCGATGAAGAAGAACCTTGGCATTTCCTCGCTGGACGCGCTTTCGATGTTTTCCTCCCAGTGGCTCTATGGCGAGAAGGATCTTGAGGGTGCATTTGAGGAAATTGGCGAGGATGTGGAGACCCTGGTATGGCTTGCCGAATTCAAGGGAAAGAAAAACCACGCTCTTTTCGTAGTCCCAT
Organism: Microcaldota archaeon; assembly: GCA_023248455.1. GTDB lineage: Archaea > Micrarchaeota > Micrarchaeia > Anstonellales > Anstonellaceae > UBA10161. The sequence goes on from JAHFEN010000052.1 coordinate 328, forward strand.
ACATACATTACGGGCCATTTGGGAACCTCGGGGGAAGCGAGTTCACCTCAATGATCGCAAGCGCCCTTGGAGGGCAGGGCGAGCGCCACCGGGCCTCAAAGAAGAACGTATTCGTTTTCCACGGGACCGCTACGCACGATTTCAACCCGGTTTCCTCAGGCGAAATACACAATGTGGTGGGCGCCTGCGAGCGCGCGCTTGCGAGCCTGAAGCTGCGCCCATCAGAACTTGCGATTTCCTCCTGCAGGGTGGGCACGGTCAGGGCGCAGGCATACCATATAGGCAACTCTGCCTTCATTTCGTATTCCCGCGCCCCTCGCACAACTGAAGATGTCAACTTCGGGCTTGGCCTGGCTCTCATGGAAAAGGCAAAGCGATACTGCGAAAACGCGGGCATAATAGACGAGCACAATGCAGAAACCGGTGACATCTCCTCTGTCGAAGTGGGAAGCCCAATAGGCTTTGAAATGCTGGATGCCACTGAAAGGATATTCGAGTCGGAATCCGAGAAGGGCAAATTCAAGTTCGCATGCGCCGAAGGAAGCCTGGCGCTTGACACTCTGGGCAAAAACGGCCTCAGGCTTGCCCTCTTTTTGCAGGGGAAAAAGATGAACGCCATACTGCTTGCAGACTCCAATGGAATTGTGCCTGACTTCAGGAGCGAACTTTTGGAGCTCATGGACAATTTGGGGCGCGAGCGCGGCTTTCAATGCAAAGGCGAAGTGATGACTTCCGACACCCACCAGATAAACAACGTAAAGGGCGTGCTCAACCCTCTTGGCACCGAGCACCGCGGGGACGTGATGGTGGCAGTGAGAAAGCTGTTCCATGAGGCTGAGCACAGGCTTGAGGAAGTGCAGTTCGGCTCGGCAGAGGAGCGCTTCAGGATAAAAGTGTTCGGAACCGGCCAGTCAGCGGAAATAGCCTCCACGATAAATGCCGCGGTTTCCATATTGCGGGTCGCGCTGCCGCTAATATTAATAGCAAGCGCGCTCCTTCTCATGTGGGCACTGGGGAAAATCTAACTGTTGCCAAAAGATGTAAAAAGAGATATATTTAAATAGCCTTCCCATTGCATAAATACGTATGCACGCCAAGAAAATATTCCGCCTGCGTTCTGAAAAACCATCGGCTTTATTCACTCATAGGCAAGGCCAGACTGAAAACGGGGCAGGAGAAAAAAAAGTTTTGGTTTTAGGCCAGGATTACGAAATAGTCCGCTTATGCGCTGAAAACGTCTCAAGCAACAAAAGCAACGTTAAGAAGGAAGGGAAGTGTGAGGGCGAGGCGCTCTTCCGCGGCATGCTCGGCCTTCTCGCGGACAACTTCCCCCCTTCAGAAGTAGAAAGCGAGCCGCAGTTCCGCCGATATTTATTTGACAGGTTCGCAAAGAGGTGGTTCGTGGAGGTGGCGGCTGACAAGCGGAAAAATGTAATTGGCGCAAGCCTTTACAGCTACTGCCCTGCAGCTGACGTGGTCATGTACAACATAGTGGCAGTTGCTGAGCGCGCGAGATGGCGTGGCGTTGCGACCCAACTTGTCTCAAGCATGGTTAGGAATGGGGACAGGATATCCCACTCCGAGAAAGGCTACGGGATCACCTATGTGCTGGGGGAAATAGAGCAGCCTATTTTCAACCGACAGCTGGATGAAGCTTCCCTCGCAATGCGAAACAGGATAAGGCCAGCCTTCCACGACAGCGTTTCCCTTCTCCGCGCCATCCGCCTTCCAAACGGCGAGCCCCTCAGCTATATTCTTCCCATAATTGCAAGTGACAGTGAAAGGAGGGAGGCTGAGGCAAAAGGCAAGCCCCTCACGCCAGAGCAGCTTCTATTCTGCCTTAGGCCAGTCGCAAGAACGGAGGGGAGCGGCATCCCTGCAAGAAAAACAGGCGAGCTCCTCCTCTGGTTCTACAAGGATTACCTGGAGGCGGAGTGCAGCGACGTCAAAAGAGAAGAGGCAAACGCCCTTCTTGCCTTGACCCTTGCCAAGCTTACGACCGAGGGGGGCGCACTTGAAATAATAAAACTGCTTGAGGGCGGAAGGAAAAATGATAAGAAGATAATCCGCCTTATTCCGCAGGACCAGCGGCTCTCATTCATGAAGATAAGCGAAACCGCCGCTTAGCCGGCTCCCCTCCCGTCTACTATCGCAATCGGCATTAGCACTAGCCCACTTCAGTCCCGCCCTTCTCCTTTTTCATCCCGTAATCGGCGAGCGAGGCCTTGTACCAGGAGCCGTATTTCTCTGTAGCCTGCTCCTCCACTGACTTGGAATTCAGGACAGCGAATTTCACGTCCTCTGCAGTAATGGAAAGTCTTCCGTTCGAGGCTGCAATGTCCCCTGCCATCTTGATGGTGCCTGAAAGCGTGCGAAGGCGCAGGGTGAGCCCTCCCACTCCGTCTATTTCCTTTGCCTTTTTCCGCGCGTAGTTGATCATCTGCTCGATTGCCCCTGCATCCGCATGAGGAATCCTGCCGTCCCTCACTATTTCCTGCGCAAGGAACTGGACAAGCTTGGCCCTGTTCTCCTCGTTGTCAGTCATGTGCGTGTTCATGAGGAGCTCATAGCCGTTGCCAAGTATCCTGGAGCGCAGGGGCGGGAGTATGAGCTGCATGTCATTTATGTTCACTGCGGCAACGAGTATGAAGTCCGAGGGCACGGAATCCACCCTCACAGATGAGCCAGTGGACGACTGGTTCCTGCCTGAAATGGGGTATTGTTTCTCTTGCATTGCAGTAAGTATGAACCGCTGCAGCTTGCCAAGCGAGGAGAGCTCGTCCACGAAAAGCACCCCTTCGTGCGCCTCGTGCACAGCCCCTGGCACCACCCTGGTATAGGGCAGCGAGCCAATTGCAGGGTGCGAGCCGTATGGGTCGTGCCTGACATCCCCCAGCAATTCAGTTTCCGATGCTCCTGTTGCCTGCACAAACGTGGGCCTGTTGAGCGAAAGCAGCACCTTGAACTGCATCTTCTGCTGCATCTCGGCCATTTTCATCAGCTCTTTCTGCGTGAGAAGGGCAATCCTGTCCCCCCTGCGCTCGAAAACCACAAGCTCTTCCTTGCCCTCGCGCACGCGCGTGGTGTGCACCCGCTCCTCCCGCTCTGGCGCGCCAGCTCCGATGAGCAGATCCTCGAAAGGCCCGCGCATCTTCTTGTACTTGTCAGCCCCGCAGAAATAGCAAGACGAGGCGTCCGGGGAGGAAAGCCTTGCGCACCTTCTGCAGCGGAATCCAAGCTTTTCAGAAATGTAAGCAGGCACCATGGTCGGGTCAAGAAGCTCACCCTGTGGTTTCTTCTCATTCTTTTTCGCGCTGGTTGTCTTGACCTGCACTATTGGTCTTTCCGGCTTTTCCGGGTTGTGCAAAATGAGCACTTCCTGCTTTGGCTTGGGAAGGGTGGAGGCAATTGCCTGCGCGAGCATGGATTTTCCCGTGCCAGGCGGCCCAACGAGCAGCAAGTTCCTCCTCTGCGAGCCCACCATCCTGCCGATGCGCACTGCCTCCTCTTGCCCTATGATCTGCAGCATGGGGTCTGAGGGAATGCGTATCTCTGACGTGGATGAAATGTTGGCGGCCTCCATCACAAGAAGATCCGCAGCCAAATATATAAGGCTAATCAGCGAATATCAGCGTGGTGGTCATGATGGTCTCGCTCAAGAAGTACGTGCCATGCAAGTGCGGCGCGAACAACTCATTCTCCTTTGACTCGGACATGAACGTGGAGGACGTCACTGTGTCTGCCCGCTGCCCTTCTTGCGGTGCCAGCATCCATGTTTCGGTCTCATCTCTTTTCTCGCCTTCCCAGCCATCTGCCTCATCGGCGCCTTCCACCCAGGCAGCGCCAACGCAGGCTGAAATGGACTCAGAGACAAAGGCGAACGTGGAGCAGGCTGTGAGGGACCTGTTCAGGTATTAGCCAGGATTGTCAGTAAATCCCAAGCGCCTTTCCCACTTTTGCGGCAGAAGAGAGCACAATGTCGGGCTTGTCGCTCTTCTGCGCTTTTGCAACGTCTCCCCTTTTTGCAACCCCGGTGAGCACCAGCACCGATTTCATGCCTGCCTTGTTCGCCATGCGCATGTCTATCTCCAGCCTGTCGCCAACGAAAGCTGCTTGGCTAGCTTTCACATGGTGCATCTCAAGCAGTTTGCCAATCAGGTAGGTGGAAGGCTTGCCCACAACCACATCAGGCTTTCTTCCTGTCGCAACAGTGAGCACAGAGGCAATCGCCCCGCTTCCAGGGGCATAGCCGTGCTCTTTCGGAAGCGTGGGGTCATTGTTAGCGAGTATGAATGCGGCTCCTGCGGCCAGGTTTCTTGTGGCTGCTTCGAGCTTTGCGTAAGTGACCTGCCTGTCCAGCCCGACAACGACTATTTTCGCTCCCCAGCCATCAACCAGCTTTGCGCCCGTCTCGATTTCCATCTCATCGCGCAAGCCCTGCTCGCCTATTACGAACACTTTCTTTCCCCTGCCGAAATTCTCGCGAACGTAATGTGCGCAGCCAAAAGAGGAAGTCATCACTTCGGACGCGTGCGCGATTATCCCGAATTCAGACAGATGGCGCACATAGTCTGCCCTGCTTTTCGTGGCATTGTTGGTGAGGAAAAGCACCTGCACATGGCGCTTGAGGCGTGAAATCTCCCCCGCAACCCCCGGGATTGCCATCGAGCCTCTGTAAAGCACGCCATCCATGTCGAATACAACCGCTTGCAGCATGTGCAGAAGGAGGGCATTTAGTTTTTTATTGGTGCCGCATTCCGCTTTGCTTCTTGCTATCTGCATCGGCCCGAGCCGATGTCTGATGCATTTTTCTTCAGAAAAATTCACCCTGCTAAAAAAGTCTCAGCGGAGATTTTTTATATATGCACTCCGAATGCCTGTCATGGCGCCCAAAAGGAAAATGCCCCAAGCAAAGCCGGCGGATAAAGAATACGGCACCAGGAGGATGATTGACCGGGGCAGCTTTCTTGCAGGCGCTGTCGCAGGCTCGCTCATAATCGCGCTCATAGTCCTTGCCTATGTTTTCTCCCAGCAGGCGCCGCAGCAAATAACCGCGGTCCGCACGCCTGCCCCGCAGGCTCCGGAAAAGCCAAAATACACAGGGGGCCTTCAGGTGACGATAAGGAACAACGAGAACCGGAGAATAGTGATCAATTCCGTGCAAGGGGGCGATAATCTGTCCTCCACGCTTTTGCCAGGGGAAGTGAAAAACGCCACAGTTGCAGTCCCAAGAGGCTGCGGGGCTGACATCTCCCAGTGCAGGGGCGAAATAGCCGTTACTTATGTGCCAATATACGACCAAGGAGGCAACGGCGCCTCCCAGGGCGGATCCGGAACAGCCAACGGCACTCAAGGAGGGGGCAGCGGGAATGGCACAGGTGGAATTGGGGGCGCAGGAACAGGGGGAGGCACAGGATTGCCCCTCTCGATATCCACTTCCTCTCTCGCTTTTGCCGTGCAGGACGCCAAATACAGCTTTGCCCTCGAGGCCCAGGGCGGCACAGGCAACTATTACTGGTCGGCAACAGGCTTTCCTCCAGGGCTTTCCATGGCCGCAGGCGGCCTTATTTCAGGGGCTGCCCTCCGGAAGGGAACGTTCAACATACAGGTGGTGCTGGCTGACGGCGCATCCACAGTGGTTAACGACATGACCCTTGTGGTTATATAGGCTCAAAGCCTCTTGTTCATA
>JAHFEN010000053.1 GCA_023248455.1 Microcaldota archaeon
AGCCTTAATAGCCAGACTGTGGTATTTTGCCCATTGGGAGACTGAATCAGCATGAAAGTCTACACCAAGTACGTGTGGTTCAACACCAAAGAGAAGCGCGAGATAGTGCCCATGACGCACGAGGCTGAAATTGCACTTGCCGAAGCTGGCGTCAATGAGGGCTTTGTGCTTGTGTCGGCAATGCACATCACTTCTTCGGTGTTCGTGAACGACTACGAGCACGGGCTTTGGGAGGACATAATGACCTGGCTGGAAAAGCTCGCGCCTGCCAGGCATGACTACAAGCACCACAAGACAGGTGAGGACAATGCTGATGCGCACCTCAAGAGGCTCTTGATGGGCCACCAGGTGATTCTGCCCATTACAAAAGGCAAGCTTGACCTGGGGCAGTGGGAGCAGCTATTTTACGGCGAATTCGACGGGCAGAGGAACAAGCGCGTGATAATCAAGGTATTCGGGGAATGAAATTGGACGAAAGGCAGGAAAATAAATATATTCGATGAATGAGTTTGGTTGGAGGGTGGAAACATGAAAACAGTCAAAATAGAGGTGAAATCCGCTGAAGCGGCAAGCAGGAAGGAACTTATAGTCAGGTTTGTCTGGGGGGCAATTGCAGGGGTGATACTCAGCATCATTGGCCTGTTCGCAGGCATTGCGTGGTTTGTGCAATTCTTCCACATACTTGCGACAAGAAAGAGACATCCTGCTCTGCAAAAATTCATGAATTCCTGGAACACTGCCCGCTCGCAGCTCCTCTTCTATACAATGCTTTCCACAGACGAGAGGCCGCCTCTGTTCCCAGAGTTTTGACTCACAAACTGCGGCGTGAAATCTGAGGGTCGGCGAGATGCCAAGTGGAGGCCTGTCGCACCATGTGCCGAAGAAATACCAGCCGCTTATAAAGGGAGCACCTCAAAACATATCTATCTGGGTTAGAATACCCAAGATAAATAGGTGAAAAAATGAGTTTTGACGACGACAGCGGAGGATATGGAGGAAGAGGCGGCGGCCGTGGCGGAAGAGGCGGCGGCTTTGGCAGAGGCGGAGGCGGCGGAGGATACGGCGGCCCGCGCGACATGCACAAGACAATCTGCTCTGACTGCGGCCAGGAGTGCGAAGTGCCCTTCAAGCCGACAGAAGGAAGGCCTGTATATTGCAGGGACTGCTTCCCCAAGCACAAGAAATTCTAAGGATTAGAACTTACTAGTTCGCAATCTGGCGTTTCTTGAGTTTTTTCTTTTTTGTTTTATTTTTCAAATGTTAGCGTCAGCCTTTTGCCATCACGCGCTCGCCGATGGAGGAGACCTCCTCAAGGGGCAGGGAGAGCTTTTGGCCGAGAGGGGACTTATATATTACTGTTGATTCCTTGGGGTCCACTCCCATGATTTTCCCCAGGTACGAGCCGTTTTCCGAGAAGAGCTCCTTGTTTTCGAGCTTAATTTTCGAGACAATGTTGATTTTTATTGCTTTCATGACCCAGATGCCCGCAAAGCCGAAAAGCATGCCGGATACGATGGCGAGCAGGAAGTCCGAGAACGACGTGTACGGGGGCGCGGTGTTGAGCACCCAGTCGGACGCCACCGAGAGCACGAACCAGACGATGGCAGTGGTCATTGCGTAAAGGCCGTACTTGGGCAGCTCGATTTTCCTCTGCTCCTTTTCGTTCAGAATGTCCACCATCTTGCCGGCAATGAGTATCATGAGGGAGATGGAGAGCAGGTTGGCAAGGGTTTTCACCATGAGCGCCGTGGTCTTCACCCCGTCCATCCCGCCCTCAACCGCCTCAGCGTAGCGCTGGAAGGCCGTCCATCCTGAAACGAGAAGCATGATGAAGAAAAACAGGTATACAATGCTTGAAATCCTGTCCACCGAGAACTTGAATGCCGAGGCAGCCCGAAGCACCCTCTCCTCGATGCCGAATGCCTTTGCGCCAAGGTAAACGGCAAGTATCCCGGCAATCACCTCAAGGCCCCAGCCAAGGTAGCGGCTCACCGCGTACAATATCAGGAGAAGCGCGGGCGTGCCGAATATCAGGCGAGCGTAGTGAGGCTCCTTCAGCTTTTCGAGAATCACGAAATATGTCTTCTCAAGCTCCTTTGCCTGCTTCATGACCACTATTTCCACGCCGTCTATCTTGAGGCGCGAGCGGATGACCGGGAGTATCTGCTCGTCCGATGCGCCGTCGGAGACGAATATGCAGGAATCCGCCGGGAAATCGGAGAGCACGCGCTCCAGCTGGGCGGTTATTTCCTTGTCTGCCTTGTAGCCAAGCGAGGATGATCCCGAAAGCGTGGCTATCTGCACGCCTGATTCAGAGGCGAGAGAGTCGTAAATGCCGATTGCGCGGAATATGGTGTTGGCGTCGGTCTCGGTAGGGTCGGCAAGCGCAAGCTTGGTGGCTGCGTCAAGGTTGGCCTCCCTGCCCACCACTGGTCCAGATATCTTCGCCTTCTCGTAGAGGTCGTTGTCCCGGTCGATGCAGAGCACCAACTTGCCCTTTTTTGCTGCCATGAAAATTTTCCTCCATGAAAATTTTCAGACGTGGAGCCCATGGGCGCCGCGCTGATGGGTAGGCTTTGGCAAAAGCTATTTAAATATTTAAGCAGGCAGTAAACCACTCATTCTTTGAAAAGAGATGGGAGTGCGGGTATTCATGGAGAAAAAATTAGTGGTTCCAGGGGATTTCATCGGCACCGAGGAAGAATACCTCGCGGGGCACGGCACATTTGCGGAGAAGGAAAGGATATACGCCACAATCGCGGGCGAGCCACTCGATACGGAGCGCAAGCTTTCGGTGCAGCAGAAGAGGTCTCTTCGCGCGCTTCAGATAGGCACGGTGGTTATAGGCACCATCGAGAACATCGTGGAACCCATAGCGCTTGTGAGCATAAAGGCCGGGTCGGATGGCAGGGAAAGCCGCTTCGGCGAGAATCCCGACTACTCGGTGCTCCATGCGTCCATGATAAAGCGCGGCTACGTGAAGAACGTGCGGGACGAGTACAGGATAGGGGACATCATACGCGCGAAAATAGCGGACGTGAGGAACGGCGAGCTGCGCCTTGCCACGGACGCCGACGAGCTTGGGGCTATTAAGGCATTCTGCCCCAAGTGCCGCCACCCGATGAAGCTCGAGTCAGCCATACTGAAGTGCGAATCATGCGACTGGAAGGACAACAGGAAAATCGCCAAGGACTACAGGAAGGCGGAGATTGACAGGAAGGGCTAGGATTTGTTTTTGCGGGGGATACTATGGAGATCGTAGTGGTGAAAAACGAGAAGGATTACCTGGAAATCGAGATAAACGGAGAGGAGTACGGGCTTGTAAACATCCTAAAAGAGCTGCTTCTGGAGGACGGCAAGGTCGAGTTCGCCGCATTCCGCATGGACCACCCGCAGGCTGCAAGCCCGGTCCTTTTGATAAGGACAGCCGAAGGCAGCCCTATTTCAGCCCTCAAGGCAGCGGTGAAGAAGCTGAAAAAGCAGGCAACGGACTTCAAGGACGCCGTTAAGGATGCAAAGAAACCCAAGTCCAGAAAGGACTAAACGGCGTGTCAAATGAAGAAACCGCAAGCCGAAAAGCTGGGCATACTTGCCAACCAGAATTTTGTCTACGGGCTAATCATATTGTTCTTCATATTCTACCTGCTGTCGGGATTCTGGATGTTCGGGCTTCTAGTGGGGCTGTGCATTTTCTGGGTGGTGCTGCTCGAGTTTTGGATCGGAGCAAAGGCGCACGGCTGGAGAAGCGAGCTTTGGGAAACCGCCCTTGCGCTCCTGCTTGCGGTAGTGTTATGGTTCGGCGCAGGCTATGTGCTGCAGACCCCCTCGCCTCTGAATGCAATAGTATCCTGCTCCATGCTCCCGCATTTGCAGAGGGGCGACATGGTGGTGCTTTCAGGAGACAGGCTATCCGCGCCTCTCGAGGAGGTAAGCTCGGTTGGCGGGATAGGAACTGCGAGCGTGTACACGGGCGAGAGCAAGGTTGCGGAAGTCCATGGCTCGATTTACTCCTACTGCGCCCAGCACCAGGGATTCGCCTTGTGCAACAGCTTTGTCACAGACCCGTCAAAATTCACCGAGAGGCAGGGCGAGCTTACATTCGGGTATGGCAAATGCGGCATACTTTTCCCGAAAACGGGCGAGAGGCAGGAAGGCCCATGCGTAACCTTCCTGGAAGTGAACGGCAGGAGATACTATGACAACCTTGGCAATGACGTGGGGGTGTATGCGCCGAACAAGGACGAGTACTATTCGCGAGTGGGGGACATAATCCACCGCGTTTTCATCAAGCTGAAAAGCGGCAATCAGACATATTTCCTTACCAAGGGGGACAACAACCCGATTTTCGACGTGCAGGTCTATGATGAGAAAAGCGGCACAGGCAACCGCCCGGTTGAAGTGCAGCGCGCAAAGGGAAGGGTGCTTGTGACAATACCAGTTGTTGGCTACCTCAAGCTTTTCATTTCCCCTGCAGGCATACTCACGCCCGAGGGCTGCGACAGGTATTACGCGAAGTACGCTTCTTAGGCTTGGCGGGAAAAGCGCGAAATTATTAATGTTGAACCGCCAAATTTACCCATGTCTGATGGAAGAGGGGCAGGGCTTCTTGCGGCAGGGACAATAGGCGGCTTGCTGGCGTATTACCATGGCATAACGACTTTTGCGCTTCTTAAAAAAATCGAAAATACCCCAACAAGCAAAATAATCGCCGCCTATCCTGACACGGTGGAAATCGGTTGATTGCACGCTTCAGGGCGCAAGCGTGTAGGTTATCCTCCTGTTGTTCTTGCCCTTGTTCTCCGCGCCGATGAAAACTATCCTGCCTATTTCGGATGTGTTCTTTACGTGAGTGCCGCCGTCAGCCTGGTAGTCAATGTCACCAATCCTCACCATGCGAAGCTCCCTCACATCAGGCGGGAGCGCTACTGCCAATTTTACCGCGCCTTCTATTTTCATCGCCTCTTCGCGGGGCAGGAATGAAATTGAAACTTCAAGGTTCCTGGCAATCTGCGCGTTCGCCTCGTCCACAAGGGACTGGAACGCGCTTTTGTCGAAGTTTTCCATGGAGAAATCAAAGCGCGTCTTGTCGACATCAATCTGGTTTCCTGTGATGAGAATGCCGCTTCGCTTGAACATTATTGATGCCAGAATGTGCCCTGCGGTGTGCATGCGCATCAGCCTGTAGCGGCGGCCCCAGTCAAGCACGCATCCCACTTCATCTCCCATCTGCAGCCCTTGCTTTGAGACTTCGTGCAAGGTGTTTCCGTCTGCCTTTGCGACTGCGACAACCATGAATTCCTCGCCAGCCCGGATAAGCTTACCGGTGTCACAGGGCTGCCCGCCGCCCCGAGGGTAGAATATCGTTTGATCGAGAATTATGAAATTTCCGTCCTTTGCCGAAACCACCTTTGCTTTGCATGAGCGTATGTACGAATCGGTGAGATAAAGCTGGCCTTGCATGCATGGATGAAGCCCAAAAGGACTTTAAACCTGTGCAGCGATATTTGGCTGGGGGGAATTCTATGTTCAAGTTCGTCGTTGACGATGCCAAGCGCTACAAGAATGCCATTGACCCGATTGTGAATCTCATCGATGAGGGGCTCCTGGAAGTTGGGATTGACGGGCTGTTCCTGCGCGCCATGGACCCTTCGCAGATAGCCATGGTTTCATTCTCTATGCCAAAGAGCGCATTCGTTGAATACGAGGCATCGGCGCCTTCGTCAAAAATAGGGCTGGACTTTGACAACCTTGCAAAAATACTATCAAGGACAAGGGGTGGCGAGAAGCTCGAGATATCCCAGGTTGAGAATAAGGTGCAGCTGAAGTTCGTGGGAGCCAGGAGGAGGAGAAGCTTCAAGGTGCCTGTGCTTGACCTGCCAGCAGGCGTGACAAAAGAGCCTGCGGTGCAGCACGACGCCATGATAAAGGTGTCGAGCTCGCACTTCCGCGAGTCGCTGCGCGATGCTGCGCTTGTCAGCTCGCACATCGCGCTTGCTGCAACCCAGGATGGCTTT
>JAHFEN010000054.1:0-395 GCA_023248455.1 Microcaldota archaeon
CCAATCCCGCTCATCGGCTCCTGATAGGCGATGAACACGCCGGTCAATGCTACTGCTGCCACGCCTGTCAGGCCAGCCTTCAGAATCTGGTGGTTTTCCCTCTCCAGCTCCGCTTCAATTGCCGGCCCGCATGACAGCCTCGCAAATCTCTCGGCATTCTTCGCAAGAGCTAGTGATTCGGCATTGTTCTGCAGGGCATTCAGCCCCTGCAGCAGCCTTCCCTCCTTTATGGACAGCGCCACTTCCAGCACCAGGGCAAGCGTCTTTTCAGAGCGCTCAAGATGGCTCAGCTCAGCCCGCAGCGCCGATATATCCTCGGTTTTTTGCCGGAAAGGCAGAATGGCAACTCCGTTTCCGGTCACAACCCACTCGCACGTGGCGACCTTCCTGATGGT
>JAHFEN010000054.1:429-5936 GCA_023248455.1 Microcaldota archaeon
CTCCATTTGCCTGAAAAACTTGGAGTTCGGTCTTACTCTGCTTGGGTTGCTCGCATTGAGCGGGCTCTCGCTTGGCCCGTGCTTTCTCAAAAGCAGGTACATCCCCTCACCCCGGGCGTCCGCTGCGCCCGTTTATACGACTACGATGGCAAAACTTATACGCCTTTTCCCACTTTTCTCACATCAGTTGACTGGCGTACACATCAGGGCTTTTCCGCAGCCTTTGAGAACACCTTAAGGAAAAAGTCCAGGATGAAAATCATAAATGCTGCGGCTGCAAGGATTATCGAGAACACGCGCACTGTGTCATTGCTAACAAAAGCCAGGAACTCTTCAGGGTAATAAGTGCTCGCAGCATAAGCCATGGCTACAAAAAGAACTGCAAGCAAAAGAATATCCCACTTGTTCATGCGCCTATATTCACTTCCTCTCTTTTTATTCTTAATTCATAGCAGCATAGCAATCATTATATCCTTGCAAAACAGCAACATGCCATGCGGCTTGCAATCGTGTGCCTGGCAGCCCTTCTTGCGCTTATCCTATCCTCAGGGACGCCCCACGCGGCAGAGTGCTCGACGTCATACGGCTGCGGCTACAAGGAAATCTGCCAGAACGGGGAGTGCATATACGATGCGCTTTCCTGCAAGTACGATTCGGAGTGCGGTGCATGGGAATACTGCAACACCGGGACTTACCAGTGCGCCCGCTCGTCTGGCAGGTGCGTTACAGAATCTGACTGCTACGGCTACCAATATTGCGACGCAAACCATTACTGCGCTGACCGGCAGCCAGCAGGCATTCCAGGCACTGCGCTCAACAACACGACAAACCGCAGCCTTTCGGATTTCGGCAGCACTAACCCCGCGCTCAACTCCTCAATACAGAAAATGAAAAAGTCCGTCAACGCATCCATTGGAAATGCGGAGCAGCAGAGCAGGGGAAGCGTGGGTGGCTTTTTCGCATTCTTCTTTGAATTCCTGCGCAAGCTGATATTCGGCCAATAAGAAAAAATTACCCTTCATACGGCTCTGTGCATCTGATGATCAGCGGTTTTGACCCGATTTGCTGTTTCGTTATGGACTGGCCTTCAATGTATTGGGCATATTCGGAACCGAAATTCTGAACTACGAATGTGCTGTAGGAAGAATCGCCAGGGTTGTTGCTGCAATGCTGATTTGCAGTGTCTATTCCCAGTATTTCATCCTGCGTGCCCTGTCGCTTGCAAACTCGACATCCCTTGCTCCCTGCGGGCCGGGAAGGCCTTCGTAAAAATAATTCCAGCCAAAATACGCCGTTTCCCCAGGAGAGAGCCGGTAAATGCTGCTCATGTCTCTTAGGTACGAGTTGCCCCATATTTTGGATATGCTCTGCCCGTTTGCCAGCATTTTTGTTATTGTATAAGACCCATCATTCTTGACGCGGATATAAGGCACGGTTTCCTGGAAAAAGTCCTTCCCCCTGCGCCAGTCTCGGTCATCGCTATCGGTGTGGCGGACTGCCAATAAATCGCGCTTTCCGTCAGCTGGCTGTCGCTTGCTGTTCCTGGGAAGAATCCCAAAAGCGCAATGGAAACCAGAGCAACTATCACGACCACTGCCAGCAAAACCAGGTATTCCGTTGCCCCTTGTGCCTTTGCCCTGTCAAATTGCACGGAACTGTTTCGTCGTGCATGCTTTTTATTCGAATACTTGCTCCCTAGAATCCCAAGCCCCCGATTCGCCTTGGGCTTCCGGGGCAAGTTTGGCGGGCTTTACGTCGCTAAGGATTCTGCTCTCTACGGCTTTTTGGCGGTTTCTGGCTTTTTTTTCTTTATAAAAATCATTCTGATTAATAGCGCTATTGCCCACATAGATGCAATGTAATTTTTAACGTCAAAAAAATTACCCGTAAACACACCATATATCAGTATCACTAGGCTTAAACCGAATATTGCTTTTACCAATAGTTCGATTTGTGAACTGTCCATCTCACCACCCACCGAGAAGATAACGGCAACAAGCTTTTTATGGCTTTTGAGGATTGTAAAGTCTAATTCCCCAACAGGGCTTTTTACTTCACGTCGTAGAAATGGCAGATAGCCCCCGATGGGAATTGAACCCACCACCTATTGCTATCTTGCGCTTCCCGGAGGAAGCAGGGAAACCCACCTTCTGGAAACCAAAGGGGCTTTCCTCTACAAGGCAATCGCTCTACCGATGAGCTACAGGGGCACGGACCCCGACTCACAAGCCTACTCTTACCGAGGCGTGGGTTCGGGGAATGCCTTTATTTGGCGTTTTCTTCTTTGTGCATAAGCATTTAAACTTTGGTCGGAACAAATCGGACCTACAAAGGTGCATTCCAACATCAGCATCGCCATGCTTGGCGATGTCTGAAAATTCCTGGGGAATTTTCATGGGCAAATTCGCAGAGGCTGACGCTGTCATTCAAAATATCGCTATCTGCCGCAAGTGCAAGGCCAGGAACAAGCGCGGCATTGCAAAATGCAGGAAGTGCGGCTCGATCTGGATGCGCCCCAAGAGAAAGGACATCCGCGTCAAGAAGTAATTCTCATTTGGTGCGGCCATGGAAGACACCAGCGAAGTTTCCTTTTCTGCCCGCTACAAGGACTGGATGGTCATAAAGAAGATGAGCGTGGACGAGAAGACCACCCCGCAGGAAGTATCGGCAATACTCGCCTCAGTGGAAGCCACCCTCACCCACAAGAGCTACGAGTTCACAGGCATAAGCCAGCCGCAAATCGAGGCAATGGCTGAACGGCTCATCAAGGGCAAGCGCAAATCATTCGTTTCGCTTGCAGAGGCCCTCTCCCAGCTCAAGCCCACCGAGCTTAAAACCGAGCTTCTCGCAGCCTGCCCATCCCCAGCGCACCTCCCAATCGCTGAGAATTACCTCCTCAAGGTAATGCTCGACCAGATGGGCTTCCGCACCAATCTCGATGGCGAAACGCTTTCAGGCACATTTCCCGAAATAAAGGTGGCAAAGCCGCGCGGCAACTTCAGGAAAAAGAAAAAGTGAGCGCATTTCCCCCGAATTCCACCGAGGAAACCTTTATAAAATAAACCTCTAATATAAGTGGGCTTCGACTTGCAGACAGGCTTTTGTTTGCACACGCGTCAGGAGTATTGTTGCGAAGGGCTTCATGTTAATTAGGAGGTGTGTATCATGGCAGAAAAAGACCATTTGAACCTTATATTCATAGGCCACGTCGACCACGGCAAATCCACTACTGTGGGGCGCATCCTTTACGAGACAGGCGCGCTAACTGAGCAGCAGCTGCGCAAGCTGAAGGAGGAGGCGGAAAAGGTCGGCAAGGCAACCTTCGAGTTCGCATTCACAATGGACACTCTCAAGGAGGAGCGCGAGAGGGGAGTGACAATCGACCTTTCGCACAAGGAGTTCCAGACCCCTAAATTCTACTTCACCATAATCGACGCGCCGGGGCATCGGGACTTCGTCAAGAACATGATCACCGGCGCCTCGCAGGCCGACGCGGCAGTCCTTGTCTGCTCAGGAAAGGAAGGTGTGCAGGCGCAGACAAAGGAGCACGCGTTCCTTGCGAAAGTGCTCGGGATTTCCCAGCTAATTGTTGCTGTGAACAAGATGGATGCAGTCAACTACGACCACGTGAAATTCGACGAGACTAAGGTTGCGCTCCAGACGCTCCTTAAGAACATCGGCTACAAGGTGGAGAACATCCCCTTCGTGCCTATCTCTGGCTATCAGGGCACGAACATCAAGACCAAGTCCTCTGAGATGCCCTGGTACGCAGGCCCCACGCTTCTTGAATGCTTTGACAAGCTGACAGCGCCTGTCAAGCCAACGGACAAGCCCCTGAGGCTGCCCATACAGGACGTATTCACAATAACAGGCCATGGCACAGTGCCAGTGGGCCGTGTTGAAACTGGCATACTCAAGCTCAACGAGACCGTGGTATTCATGCCTTCGGGCGCAAAGGGAGAGGTAAAGCGCATTGAAATGCACCACCAGGAGCTGCAGCAGGCGGTTCCTGGCGACAACGTGGGCTTCAACGTGAAGAACGTCGACAAGAAGGACGTGAAGCGCGGCGAAGTGGTGGGACCTGTGAGCAGCCCGCCCAAAGTTGCGGCAGAATTCACCGCGCAGATAGTGGTGTTGGAGCATCCGACAGCAATAGGCAAGGGCTACACTCCTGTCTTCCACCTGCACACCGCGCAGATCGCATGCACGATAACCGAAATACTTGAGAAAAAGGACCCCAAAACAGGGCAGACCATGCAGAAGAACCCTGACTTCATCAAGTCCGGCGACGTGGCGGTCGTGAGGATAAAGCCGCTCAAGCCCGTGGTGGTGGAGAAGTTCTCCGAGTTCCCGCCGCTTGGCCGCTTTGCCATCCGCGACATGGGCCAGACAGTGGCCGCAGGCGTGGTGCTGGACGTCGTGCCCAAGGCTGCCTGAGTTTTTTTTGTTTGTGAATTTTTTATGATTTGAAAGTTGAAAATCCGGGTGTCCGTTCAAAAGGATCGGAACAAAAGAATGGTTGATTGATTGGGAAAAGCGAGGATAAAACTAATCGGCAAGACTCCTGAGGAGCTTGAGGAAGTCTGCAAGCAGATCGTGGAGATCGCCAAAATGACAGGCGTGGAAATAAAGGGCCCGGTGCCCCTTCCCACCCGCCACCTGAACGTGTGCACCCGCCGCTCTCCCTGCGGGGACGGCTCGGACACCTACGAGCACTGGGAAATGAGGATACACAAGCGCGTGATCGATGTCGCAGGCGACGAGCGCACCCTCAGGCAGATCATGCGCGTGCGCGTCCCCGAGAATGTCCAGGTGAAGATAAGCCTTGAGTAAGCGACAGGTGGCAATTCTATTCTTTCAGGATTTTTGGCTCTTAGCCTGCGCCTTAGAAAAATCAGGCTTTCGCCGGTTCCTCGGTTTTTGCCTGTGCTTTGGCTTCTTCCACAGGCTTGACCTTCACCACAGTGTAATTCGACGCCAGCAATCTGTCCGCAGTTCCGTGGTTGAGATCGAACACGCAGCAGAATTCCTCCACATACGGCACAAGCTTTGCCTTTTCATCTGGCGCAAGCTGCCTGCGTTCCACAATCAGCTTGCTTCCAAAGAGCTTGGACAGGCTGGCCCGCGCGATTTCCAGGTTCTTTGCATTTTCTTCCGCAGGCACGCCGTTCTGACTCTCACGTATGATTTCCATCACCCTGTCAAAGTTCAGGGTTTTCCTCCTTATCCTTCGCATGGCGGTCTGGTTTATCACGCCATCCTCTTCCAGCAGTTTGCAGACCTCTATCACGTCCCTCCTTTGCGGGGAAAGCCCTATGAACTCGTCAGGGACGTCGCCGCGTATGTATGCCTCGCCCCCAACCGCTCCAGTCATCAGGCCCTGCCCGACTATGGGTGCGTCCACTCCCTCCTTGCCAAGGTTGTCCAGCCCAAGCATCATGATTATGCCCCTGCTGTTCATCCTCACCAAGTTCTGCCCTGAGGTTTCCCCGACAATGGCAACAGGC
>JAHFEN010000055.1 GCA_023248455.1 Microcaldota archaeon
TCTCCACGCGCTGGAATTCGTCAACGATCAGTATTGTGGGCTGGTGGAGCTTCTCGGTGATTGCTAGGATGTACATCTGGTTGATTATCGCGCCTGCGAGGAAGTTTATCATGTTCTTGCCGAAGAAGTTCGGATTGAACGAGACCACTGTTATGCGGTTCTTCTGGATGAGGTCGTGGAGGCTTTCGCGCACTTTCTCTCCGCCAAGGTAAAGCTCGTACTCCCCAACGAAGTTGAGGATGGGCAGCACCGCGTCGTTGAAATGGTGTATGTAGATGTCATTGAATTCCTCGTCGAAGAAGCGCTTGACCTCGTCGTTGTCGCACTCGGAGATAAACTCGGCGCGCCTGGAGGAGTCGGTGAGCAGAAGGCTGATGTTCCTCAGGTCCATTTTGTTTATTGAGGAAAGAAGGTGCGTGGAGTAGAAAAGCACGCGCTCGGAATACTTGTTTTCCGAGCCTACAGAGGACGCAAGGAGCTGGGCGATCAGCTGCGTCATGAGCGGGGTCTTTATCCCTCCAACGTCCAGGGGCTCGATGTAGTTGTCAATGAGATTTACAATCTTGTATTCCGAGAGCGACTTGACAAACTCGCCGTGTGGGTCTATCACCACCATCTTGACTTCATCGCCGAACTTTGCCTCGATCGCCTTCATCATTGCGTAGAGGGACTTGCTCTTGCCCGTGCCCGAAGCGCCCACGAAAAGCGTGTGTTGGAACACGTCAAAATTGTCCACGCCCACCGTGATGCCCGTCTCCTCGAATATCGGGTAGCGCGAAGTCACTGACATGCGCTTGGGTATGGGGTCAAGTATGTCGATGAATACGGCCGGGTTCTGGGCCATGTCCACCATCATGAACTTCTCTGGAGTGGTGCTAATTATGGTGCTCTTGTTCCCGTTCTCGTCAACCGCGCTTCCGAAGCCAAGGAACTTGCCCAGGAATTTCACTATTCGCAGGTTGATTTCCTGCGTCCTTTCCTTTACCGTGAAATCCAGGAAGTTCTGGCTGCCGAAAAGAAAAAAGACCTTGGGAACCGACACGAGCGCTGCCTTTGCCTTTTCTATTTCCATGGACTCGGAAATCTTGTAAGGGAATACAAGCAGCGACAGCTCGGAGAGCGACTTTTTCTCGCGTACGAAGAAGCGTATGGTATTGAGCTTCTTGGTGATGATGAGCTTGACCACGTTTGGCGAGAATATGTCAGAGAAATCCAGGAAGCCGAACAAGGGTATCCTTGACTTGAGTATCTGCTCGAAGAAGTTCCTTACGTCCCCAGAGCCCACTTTCTCAGAGTAGAGCAATATCTCGCGCACCTTGGTAAGGCTTGGCATGAGGACAGATATGCTGTTGTAGTTATTTAAATAATAACTCCGGATGGCTCATTTCGGCTTTTTTGTGCAGGAATGGCAAATACGCTGAGGCTGCACGAGTTTTTGGCATCCAACCCGCTGTTTATGCAATCGAGCAGCATTTTCTTTATCCGCATGAATTCCTCCTTGCTTACTTCGGTGAAGGTCCATGCCATGGTTGGGCGCAGCCAGCAATAAATAAGCTATCTCCTGTGCCCTTGCCTAGTCTTTCTTTTCAAACCTTCTTCCCTTTTTTTGAGCGCGCCTGCGCCTGTATTTCCTGAGAAGCTGCTGCAGGCGCTTAATTTCAGCAAGCTCTATCCCAACGCTTTTCCTGTTCTGCAGCCTGGCGCGAGCGTCTAAGCTAAGTGTTTCATCAATGAGCATGGGGCCTTCAGACATGGCAAGCCCGCGGCGTGCAAGCGACGGGTGCTTTTTCTCTATTTCAAGAAGGATCTTCTTCTCCTCCTTCTTCTTTTCTGCAAAATCCTGCATGGAATGCAGATGACGACGAGGTTTTTAAACTGTATTGGACATAATCAGACGGTCGTCTTATGGCGGGTTCAATCAAGCGAGCCTTAATCAGCGTCTGGGACAAGGAGGGACTTGCTCCGTTCGCTAAGGAACTTGCCAGCATGGGAATAGAAATAATATCCACCGGAGGCACTGCCAAATTCCTGGAAAAACAGGGAATTGCGGTGAAGGAGGTCAGCACTATTACAGGGGTAACCGAGCTATTTGACGGCAGGGTGAAAACGCTCCACCCCAAGATACATGGAGCGATACTTTACAAGCGGGACAAGAAAGAGCACGTGGAGCAGGCTAAGACAGCCGGCATCGAGTCAATCGACCTCGTGGTGGTGAACCTTTACCCGTTCGAGCATGTGGTAGGCAGGGAAGGCACCAAGCATGAGGAGGCAATCGAGAACATAGACATAGGAGGGCCTGCCATGGTGAGGGCAGCCGCGAAGAACCACAACCACGTTGCGGTGGTCGTGGACCCGCATGATTACGGGTGGCTGGCAGAAGAAATAAGGAAGCATGGCGGGATTTCGGACAAGAAAAGGCGGAAGCTTGCCCTCAAGGCGTTTGCAAGGACCTCGAGCTACGACACTGCAATCTGCAGGTACCTCGCCGCAATCGACAAAAGCGAGCTTTTCCCGGCTTTCCTTGAAATGCGCTTTGAGAAGGCCTATCCGCTCCGTTACGGCGAGAACCCGAGCCAGCAGGCTGCCGCTTATAGGATACTTGGCAGGACCAGCATTTTTGACGCCAAGATTTACTCTGGAAGCAAGATAATGTCCTATAACAATTTTTTGGATGCAGACTCGGCGTTCGGGCTCATCCGCGAATTTCGGAACGATGTCGCAACAGCAATACTCAAGCACAACAACCCCTGCGGAGGGGCAGAAGGGAAAACGCTGGAGGAAAGCTACAGGAAGGCGTACGAATCTGACCCTGAGTCCTCTTTCGGCGGCATAATCGCCTTCTCCCGCAAAGTTGATGCGGCTACTGCACAGGCGGTCGGCACCAGGTACATCGAAGTAGTGCTGGCGCCTGGCTATGATGATGACGCGCTCCAGATACTGCGGCAGCGGGAAAGCAGGCGCATACTTGACATCTCGAACATTTGGGACATGAGCGTGGAGCGCGCGGTCAATTTCAGGTACATCACTGGCGGCATGCTCTACCAGGGAAGGGATCCGGGGATTTACGATAAGGATGCAGTGCAAGCTGTGAGCAGGAGAAAGCCGGATCAGGCCCAGCTAGACGACGCTTACTTTGCGACGAAGTTCGTCAAGCACACCAAGTCCAATGCCATTTCGATTGTAAAGGGGCTGCAGCTGATTGGAAACGGGGCTGGGCAAATGAGCAGAATAGATTCGTGCAATATTGCCATAGACAAGGCAAAAAGGAACGGGTTTGACCTGGAAGGGACTACAGCCGCATCGGATGCATTCCTGCCATTCCGCGACTCTGTGGATGTGCTCGCAGGAGCTGGAGTGAAATGCATAGTGCAGCCGGGATGATCGGTGAAAGACAGCGAGGTCATTGCCGCTGCGGACGAGCGCGGCATCTCGATGATATTCACAGGAATAAGGCACTTCAAGCACTAGGGGGCAGAAACCAACAGCCGATCCCCCGAGTGGTCACCCCAATGGACAACAATGATTCTCGGGATTTTGATGAACATAAACCAGGCGTGGAAAAGCACGTGCAAGGTCCTTCTTGGGGATGAAATAGGCGACATGGAGAAATACTCAGGCTACCTGGAGGAATACGTCGAGTCAGTGGTGATGAAAAAGTCCAGCCTGTCGGGCAAGGATGTGTTCTTTTCCAGCGATGATTTTTTGCCTGACGCATGCTTCATAAGCCAGGACGAGCTTGATTCTTACATTGGGAGATTCGCTGGTTTCAAGCTTAATATGAATCAGATGAAGGATCTTGACTCGATATTGGAGGCAATAGGCGAAATTGCATACTACTGCGGAGACGCTGTACTTGGCACTTCGCAAAAGGTACAGGAGTCCAACCGGGTATTCAATTCTGTGAATGTGTTCCGCTCGCAGGAAATATATGACAGTAAATACGTAGCTTACTCCTCCGTCGCCCGCTTGGCGGAATACCTTTTCGGATCAAACGGGATAGGGGAGACAAAATTTGGAATAAGGAACTTCAACACATACCAGAATGTCCGGTGTTTTGAGACCAACGTCATCTACAATTGCTCGGACTGCTATTTTACCGCAACTACCGGAAACTGCAATAATTGTTTTTTTTGCTTCAACCTGAGGAACAGGAATTATTCGATTGGGAATGTTGCGCTGCCGAGAGGGAAGTACATGGAACTCAAGGAATCGCTACTGGAGCAAGTGAGGGTGGAGCTTGAAAAGAATAGGAAACTGACAGGAATCGTTGGGTTGCTTGAAAAAATTGGCCGAGCAAGGATTGTAAAGGCTGGCTCTGTCCCAGGGGGCAAGAGTGCCAGCATCCGCGCGGAAAAGACCAATGCCCCCATTGGCGAATTGGATTTGGCATTTGCCGAGACTACAAAGCTCCTGTTTGGCATGGGATTGAAGCCGCTGCTTGATCATAGGGAGTGGCTCTACGAGCACGTTGCGCCCCTCATTTCCATCCCATCGTCATTGAGCGGGAAAATTGTGCATGCTGAGCCTCTTAAGTACAATTTAATTGAAGGCTCAGAAAAAGTATTTGTCAAGCTGGACGAGTCCCACAGGCTTGAGGAAAGCAGGATAGCCGATTCCGAGCTTGCAAAACTTGGCTATGCCAATGCGGACAGGGTGCTTGAAAAAATCGCATACTTCACCCCAGAGGCTGAAGTTGGCACTAACATCAATGTCACTGCCTGCGCAGCTTACGGGTATGCGATCAATGCGCTCGAATGCTGGTGGCCAGTGAAAACGAAAAATGCGGCATACTGCGGCTGGTCCCGCCAGTCGGAAAACACCTTTGGCTGCTCCATAATATTCTCATCCAAATTTTGCGTAAAGTGCTTCAACTCGCTGAACCTGAACCGTTGCTTTGAAGTGAGCAATTCTAATTCATGCACAGACTGCTACTTCTGCCACAACTGCGAGAATTGCCACGACTCCATGTTCTGTTTCAATTCGAAAAGCCTCAGGTATGCTGTGGGGAATGTGGAGATTGGCAGGGAAGGATACCTTAAGGCGAAAAAGCTAGTGCTGGAAGAGATTGCAGGCAAGCTTGGCAAGGAAAAAAAATTGGAGCTGAGCATTTTCAACGTAGGTCGCATGCATGAAAAAAAATAAGCCGGTTGCGCTTTTCATAGGGAGGTTCCAGCCTTTCCATTGCGGGCATCTTTCTGCGCTCAGATGGATTGCCGTGCGAAGCTCGAAAGTTATAGTTGCGATAGGAAGCGCGCAGAAATCATTCGAGCCAGAGAATCCTTTCACGATAAAGGAGCGCGAAAAGATGATCAGGAGCGAGATTGGCAAGGCTGCTTTTGGGAAGCGCTGCGCTGTAGTCCCTATTACTGACGTGAATGATAACGACCTGTGGGTGTCGCATTTGGAAGGTCGCCTGCCTGCGTTTGAAGTTGTTTTCAGCAACAACGCTTTGGTCAAGCGTCTGATGAAACGAGCAGGGAAAAAAGTGAGTTCGATCCCGTTTTTCAGGAGGGACGTGTATGACGCCACAAAGATAAGGGGAATGATGAAGCGGGCGAAAAGGTGGCAGGACAGGGTGCCCATTAAGGTGCGTACAATACTAAAGAGGATGAATGCCGAGGAGAGGGTAAAAAATCTATGAAGATTTTTAGCAGCAGAGCGGGCTCTGCTCCAATCAGGAAACTCTAGAATTCCGACTCTGGCACCGAAAGAAGGATTGCTTTTTTTGCGTCTTCGATTTTTTCCTGAGGGCCGGAGGCTGCAA